>JAZUKY010000001.1:0-2308 GCA_045643525.1 Candidatus Enterousia sp.
CATTTGACAATATTGAACGCCGCCGCCGCAGATTAGAAAAAATATCATAACAAAGCAATATCTATGCCCCACACAATAACATTATCACGGCCATTATACAGTCCGATCCAAGAACTGAATTATGCCTGTTATAAAAACAAATATTACGCATTTCGGTTTGACAATGTGCGGGACAGATACGATTTTTTGCTTTCTAATAACCTTGTCAGCCACGAACAATGTACCCCGTCATTTATGATAAATTGTATTGATTTGCTTAATTCTAATTGGTGTATGAAACATTTTCTGGATATCCTTGGCGAAGATAAAATCCCAGAATATATTAAAATTTATGCCGCCCAAAAAGATTATGACGGAAACATATTATCACTCTTAAAACAACCATCCGCCCGGGTTATAACCACCGCACTGACAACCGCAGGACAAAATTTAATTCATTTATCAAACCCAACCACAAAACAAATATTATTGGGGCTGTCACACGAAACAGATACACCGTGGCTGATAACAAAAATAAAACACCCAACGCTTCAAATGCAAATTACCGCGGTGACACACAACATACAGGCGTACAAATATATAACAAACCCTTGTGAATCTGTAAAATTGGCTGCGGCCCAGGCACATGGCATAGAAATATTACGTTATATAAAAATCCCCAGTGAACAGGTAATATTAACCGCAATCCGTCACACACTTGATACAACGGGCGAATTATTATTCTATTTTTTACCACACCCAAACCATAAAATTTATAATGCAATTAAACAACAAATAAATTCAAGCAAACACTTAACCAGCACAAAACCACAGGAACAAATTTCCGCAAAAACATTACAATTTAATTCATGGCAAAATGCGGATGTCCAACATTGTCAAAAATTGGCAAAGATAAAACAAGAAATGACAAATTTTTCTGCGGATATGTTTTTAATTCCAACGCGATAAAATTTATTTTGTATATAAATCTTGCAATTTTTTAGATAACGCCGGATTATATTTGAAATACTTTGCCGTTCCCGGAATAACATAGTCCGTCAATTTTTCACCTGCCGCCAATTCGTCTTCGGAAATTGTATTTTCAAAATCGATGTTGGGGCGCGTCAATTTATTCGGACCAACAAACTTTTTAACATACGGACAAAATCCCGGCACCACATAATCATGGTGCAAGGTATCAAAATTCACCTGACTGCCGTTGCTTTTGAAACAACTGTCGCAATTTTCATCCACACGCGCCGAAAAATCAGTATTATAGCAATCGCACAAACGATTTTTACCCAAATGCCGACAACGAACGCGAGTCAAACATATACGACCGTATTCATCCGGGGTTTTCAGTAAACAACACAATCCGCATTGTTCACAAATGCGTTCCCATGCGTCGGTTCCCGGCAAAATTTGATTTTCTTTCTTCATACCACAAATATAGTATAAAAATATTTTTTGTCAAGCAAACAACTTGATAAAAAACCGCCCAGAAAGCAGGGCGGAATCATTATTTTTAACGATGATACCAAATACGTTTTTTAGCTTTTTTCATTGCTATTTTTGCATCTATCATTTCATTCCAAGCATGTTTTACTTTAAAATTTAGCACATTTGATGAATAATGCACACAATCACACTTCTTGCATGGTTCTTTTTCATTAAATTCTGGACAACAAAATGTATACGAAAATAATTCATGTTCTCCGCTCAATGTATCCAACCAAAAATCAATGTCTTTACCGTGCTGAATCAATACACATGGCCAATTTATAGCCCCAAACGGTATCGGGTCTTCTTTTACTATGTTTGGAAACATCATATTGTAATGAACTCGCACTATTGTGGAACAAGGCTTTTCCCGTAATTCATCCAACACTCGTTTTTTTTCCAACCATTGTTGTTTTAATTGGTTATATTCTTTAACTTGTATGATTTTATCTTTCAACCAAAACATATTTTTTATACTCCTACTTTTTTACAACAAAATTCACCAATTTTTTTGGAACAACAATTGTTTTAATTATCGTTGCGCCATCCAATTGTTTGGTTGCGTTTTGTTTTGCCTGTTCCACTAAATCAGATTCGGCAATATCTACCGGGACAACAAAGTCACGCACACGCTTGCCATTGACCGACACAACAATCGTCATGTCGTTATCCACCAATTTAGACGCGTCCGCCACCGGCCACGGTTCAAACACCAACATATCGGTATGCACCATGCGTTCCCACATTTCTTCGGTCAAATGTGGCGCAAACGGATTCAACAATTGGACTAAAACAGAGTAGGCCGTCCGAGGCATTTTACCACCCGGAA
>JAZUKY010000002.1:0-10392 GCA_045643525.1 Candidatus Enterousia sp.
TATGCATATTCAACTACAAATGGTTTTTTAGGTTTTGCAGATCAATATTGGGAAACCATTGCCCAAATTGATTCCATGGATCAGACAATGCGGGTTCGTAAAATTGCAGATGTTTACGTTGCAGATATTAATACGGCATCGATTGTATTGAATGCGGGACAAACACGTACATTTACAACCCAATTATTTGTTGGTCCACGTGAACAAAATGTATTGAATATTGCGGCAGGTAAAATTACCGGGATAGATAAAACCATGGATTATGGGACATTTTCGTTTTTTACACGTCCAATGTTATGGGCGTTGAATACATTAAATATGTATGTTGGTAATTATGGAATCGCGATCATTTTATTTACGATAATGTTGCGTTTGTTGATATGGCCATTAACGCGTAAATCATTTGCATCTATGATTGCAATGCAGAAAATGCAACCGGAAATGATGCGTATTCAAAAGTTATACGCCAATGATAAGGCACGTATGCAAATGGAATTGTTGCGTTTATATCAAACACATAAAACATCGCCGATGTCCGGGTGTTTGCCGCTGTTGATACAGATTCCAATTTTCTTTGCGTTATATAAGGCGTTATTGGTATCTGTTCAAATGCGTAATGCACAATTTTTATGGATATCCGATTTGGCGGTTATGGATCCATATTTTATATTGCCCATTTTGATGGGGGGAACAATGTGGTTGCAACAAAAAATGCAAAACGTATCACGAACTGCCAAATCAAATGAAAATGATATGGCTGCTGCGACCCAGCGGGCAATGCGTTGGATGCCGATTATATTCACTATATTGTTTGCGTTTTTCCCGGCTGGTTTGGTTTTGTATTGGACTGTATCAAATGTGTTTGGGATTGTTCAGATTTATATTTTGCAAAAACGCAGTAAATAATAAATGAAACGCCCATTTGGGCGTTTCATTTTGCTGATCTAATACCCAGGGGCCTGTTTTGTGGATGATTTATTAATGAGATTGTGGGGAATCCCTTTTTTAGTGTTTTTTGTTGTATGAACCTTGGTAGGGATATATTCGGATATTTTGTATTGGTGATATGAATACCGTTGATAAATGTACATTTTTCATGATAATAAATACGTTGAAGACGATATTGGTGGTAATGTTGCGTATAACATCAGTTGTCGAAAATGATAATTGATTTTGATAAAAAACGTATTTTTGTAATGTATATAAAAATGCGTTTGAATTAATATTTGGTTTTATCATTTTAAACGCAAGCCCAGGTGTGGACTAAATAATAAAAATATGCATAAAAAACTGTGGTGCAAAATTATTTTTTGCACCACAGTTTTACATTGGTATTGGTGGGAAACAATCGCCACCTGTTTCGGGGCAACAATTAAATCCCTGTTCGCCCATATCTGTGTATATTTCACCGGTACAACAACCATTGGTATCTGGGACGGTGCCGTCTTCACATGTGATTGTTGCAGCCTGTGGTTCGGATTCTGGGGTGGCGGGTTTTGCAAATGGGTTTTCAATCGCACCATTTTCATCGTATTTTAAGCCCAAGACATTTTCATTGTATTTTTTAGTGCCTATTTCGCCCCCACCAATTGCGGCTATGCTGTTTTGATTGGAACTGCTTTGTTGATTTTGATATACAGCCTTTTGCTTAACATTATTTATAGCTTCATATTGACTGGCCTGGCAATACATTGCAATTGTGTTATAACTGTAACCTAATTTTTCTATGTCCCCAGCAATATCAGCATATGGTTTTGCGGTTCTTGCATTTTCATCTTTGGGATTTTTCATACAAAATTGTTCCAAATCCAGACTGGCAACCTGACCAGTCCAAGAGCCATCGTTCGCCACTTTTTTGCCTTGATGGCTCCAAGTGGCACGCGTACTAGATTCCTTTTTCGAGGTGGCTTTTACGTTGTTTACAGAACATTTTTTTGAATCATCTTTCCCACATGTAATAACTAAATCTTCGGGGGTATATACGGTTATACGTGTGCCGGCGGCAATGGAAAATGGTGGAACGGTATTATCCAACATATCAACCATTAATTTTTGTGCAACCTTGTTCCAAGCGGTCACAATTTCATTTTTTGCCAATTCCGATGAACGAACCGTACCCGATTGCACGACGGTATTGTTATCCAAATTAATTTGATTTACAAATTTATCGGATATTGGCGCAATCATATTTACCGCCGCCGGAATAATTGCCGTTAACATTGGCATAACCATTTGTTGAACATAATCGGTACTGCCGTGGCCGGGAACACCGGAACGGCCCTGTGAATCACCTGAAAATGGATCTGTCTCTGGATCCCCATCAAAATTAAATTCTACACCATTTGGCAAAATAAATTGATACCAACTGATATTCATTCGACCAATTGATTTATAGGGACCAGGAATTTCTCCATTAACATAACCCAATAATAATGTTCCGGTTGGTATAATAATTGTGCGTCCATTGTCTGAATATACATTACGGTCAACCGTTGCACGGACGGGTAAAGATTTTGTTTTCCCATCATACAGTGATGGGTCTGCACGAACCTCTGATACTATTGTGGCGGGAATCGGTTTATATTGACGTAATACAAATGTTCTGTCAAACGGGTCAGATGAAAATCTGGCTGTGCCACTGGTTCCAACAATTGTGGTATCCTGTTTTAGGGTTATATTTAATCCTGGTTTTATGGAACGGCCTGTGTTTTTTTCATCCGTGGCATTTGGGTCAAAACGTGACATGCCACCACCAGTTTGTAATTCATCCGATGATAATTGACGGGCACGATTACCGGATTTTGTATTTGGTGTATCAGACAGTTTGGGTAACACACCACTTGTGCGAATTGTTGAACGACCAATATGATCGGCATCGGTCCCTATTTTTTTCCCCGCGTTATTTATATCAAAAATTATGCCTGTATCCGGGTTGTATTTACCGGTCGGGGTATCGCATTTTTTATCGGAAAATGGATGAAAATAATATGTGCCTTTGTCGGGACGGATCCAACCGATTTGTTTACCGGTTGGATCATATCCCGGAAATGCAAAATCAGAACATGATTCGGCACGTGGTACAATATTTTGCTTTACGTTTTCTTTTGGATTTGCTTTTTTTGAAATCGGTGTTTCGATAATCGCGTCATTTAATATTTCGTCTTCGATAATATCATCGTCGTTGATTTCGATATTTGCAATTGGTGTGCTTGGTACAGTGTTTGTTTTAATAACGGTTGTTGGCTGTACGCTTTCTGATTCCGATTCGATACTTTGTATGTTTTCCGATTCCTTTACAGGTTTTGTATCTGTTTTTTGTTCGGGTTGTGATTCGTGAATCAGCATAGGTTTGGTATTTTTTGCACCAATAATAAATTCAATGGTGTCTGTTGATTGCATTGTATCGGAATCATTTTCTGCGTGCCAATTGATTGATAATGTGGCATTTTGAGACATTTGTTCCAATTTTGGATTATATGTAATTTTTATTGTGCACTTTATTTTTTGATCAATATTTCCGATATTAGAACATGTTTCCTGTGGTTGATTCAATCCCTTAATTTTTGGTGATAAATCAACTGATACGATTTTCACCGGCACATTTGCACCAATGGTTATTGTTTCGGTTATTGTTTCGTTTACGGGTGTATCCGTCCAATCGATGGATTTAGAATCTGGATTCATTATTAAATGTGGTTGGGTATCATCTTCAATAATGGTCGTTGATTTATGGCCCGTTAATACCAATGTTAACATTATTAATACCAACACAAACGCCGCAGCCAATAATAACCATTGGGTGTTTTTTGGAATTGATTGCAGATCTAAAATATTTTTCTTTATCAATTTCATTGTGATTCTGTCCGCAAATAATCTATGTTTTATTGAATCCGCACAACACTGCAACTGGTGCCACTAAATTTCAACAATTTGTCACACAGTGTTTGTGCTGTATCTATATCTGATAATGGTCCAATGCGTAAACGGTACAAACGTGCGGTTGATGACGTGGCACCCAAATCGCCGACACCTTGTTCATCAACAGCAAAGAATACTTTATCTTTATACGGGGTTAATAATCCCTGACCGTCTTCACCACTAAATTTTGATAATAAAACCGCCCAATAATCATCCAATGCTTTGACTGATGTATCTGATTTTAATTCAATGGCTACACCACTTTGATTGCTGGTAATCAGTGGAATATTTGTTTGTGGTAAATATGAACCGGCTGTTATACGTTCGGTTGGTATCATGGTTACACCACTGTTGTACGAACCATAACTTTGTGTTGTGGTATATGGTTGTGAAACATAGTATCCATTTGTTAAATTATTTTGCGCACCACCAACCATAACGGGGGTACCTGTATAATTCATTGCACCGGTATTAATCGCATTTTGATTCATTGTATATGCAAAATTATTCAAAGATTGATTGGACATCATTGATTGGGCAACATTTGCCTCGGCCAGAGCCATTACGGAATTTGTGTCCGCAATTAAGAAAGGTTTTTCACGCTTTTTGATACAAACCAAACGTTGACCACTGCGTAATACCATATCACCAACCGCCTCGACTATTAACAAACGTCCGTCTTCGCCATCTGTTCGAAAACCGACCGGTGCTTCACCACCCTCGACTAATAATGATACCACTGGACGTTGTGTCATGGCGATAACTTTGTCACCAAAATCAATGTACGTGAATATTCTGTCACGCCATACACGTTCTGGGGCAATAACATAATCGTCTGGGTTGGGAACGAATATGTCCAAATCGAATCGAAATTCCGATGGGTCAATTTTTATTGATTTTATCCAACCATAATCTTCACCATCAACACCAACAACCCCCTGGGTGGGTGCGGACTTTTTGAATATAGATTTTGCACCTGTTGATGTGTTGGATGAATTGGTTGTTCCTGGTAAAATACCGTTGCCATCCAAAACAATGTCGACCTGTGAATATGTTATTTCGCTGGAATTACGTGGTTCGCTACGTAAATAAAATATATATTTGTTCCCTGATTTTCCGGTTACGATTAAGTTGGTATCTGAACCCTGATTTTCTGGACCGGGACTGATGAACATGGTTCTGTCCCCTTGGGCGGCATCAATTGCAAACAGACTTTCGTCACCAACGACGGCATCTGCAATTTGTTCACCATTGGGCAAAGTTAACATTGTTACCATTCCATTGCGTAATTTAATTGGTAAAACACTGCCCGCTGCCCAAGATAATTTAGCGTATCCTGGTTTGCTGCTGCCGGTGGCCATATTGGCTGTTGGGTTATCCCATGCCTCTTGAATACCGTAATTTTCAGCAATGGCAGAATTTATTATCAATACCAAACTTAAACAAAATATAGATATACTTAATTTTTTCGTATTTTTTAACAACATGTTAACAGTCCTTCTATATTATTTTATTGATAAATTCCATTTTGGCTATCAATTATTTGATATCCAATATTTAACGGGTCACCGTTATCGGATTCGATTTTATATTCAGATACACGTAACCCCAATGGATTATCTAAAACCTCAAACCATTTCATGGGGGCTGTGTTATCTTGTCCTAACTTTATGACAATTGTATAATCTTTTTGGTATGTCTGTCCACCAATATCTGTACATAAATATTTGAATTCCACTGCATAAGAATCACGGGTGCGAACAGTTATTGCACCATTTTTAAATTCAACGTTGCATGTAAAATAATTACCCAAAATATTATTCATTATAACTGCCCATAATTTAGTTTGGGTAAAATCTTGGAATATTTGCGTGGTTGACCATGAACGTACCAGCCCCCCCGCATCATTAGACCAACGTTTGCGCATTTCGTCGGCGTTTGGAACGATTTCATTTCGAATGCGTATATATTCACGCACAAATGAACGACGGTACCAATCTAAATTTTTTTCTGTTGGTGGCAATTCGCCCAGTGTTATTTGTAAATCATTTTGTTGTTGTGCCATCAAAAAAAATACCTGTGGGCGATTAATAGGAAACATCTTGTATAATGTTACAATTAGGGTAATCAAAACAACCAACGCACCCGCAAGTACAAAGGTCATTAATCTGGATAATAAAACAGGTGGTTCTATGCGATTTGGCACAGCTAAAATCCCTCTCTTTCTTTAATTCTTGAAAGATTGTAGACAATTTTTATTGTATTGTGCAAGTAAAAAAGCGTCAAAATAAAGTGTTAACATTGGGGAAAAATAAAAATTGCTTGCACAAGGCCGAATAATTCGTATAATATTTATACTTGATTTTTTTGTTCAATGTGATACTGTATCGCAGACTGTTGATGGTGTGTGATGGTTCATATGTGTGGTCGTGATTGATATAGGGGCTTAGTTCAACGGTAGAATATCGGTCTCCAAAACCGCGGATAAGGGTTCGATTCCTTTAGCCCCTGCCAGAATTATCTGGGATTGCGATGTGATAAGTAGTCAAGAATTATGGAATGGTTTTTATGAAAAAAATACTGGAATATATTAAATCAGTTCGTAGTGAGTGGTTCAAAATTGTGTGGCCAACACGTGATTCTGTTATACGTGCAACAATTATGATTCTGGTTTTTTCAGGTTTGGCGTCACTGTTCTTCTTTGTTGTTGATGGTGTGCTGAATATGTTGGTTGGTTGGATTTTCTAAGACGTACAAAAGGGTGTGTGATGGAAAATAAAATGCAATGGTTTGTTGTTAATGTTCATACTGGGTGTGAAGATAAAGTTGCACGTGGTTTGCGTGAGCAAATTGATAAGCGTCGTTTGAATGCGCTGTTTGGTGAAATTTTGGTTCCTACGCGTGAAGTTACAGAAATAAAGGGCGGTAAACGCGTAAAAACGGAAAAGAAATTTTTCCCTGGTTATATAGTGGTTCAAATGGTGTTAAATAATGAAACGTTTTCATTGGTAAAATTAATGCCACAGGTTGTTATGTTTTTGGGTGCTAAGAATAAGCCTATTGCGGTCAGTGAGACTGAAGCACGTCGTTTGTTGAAACAGGTAGAAGATGGTGTGTTTTCAACAGAAGCAGCGGAATATTCTGTGGGACAAGAGGTTCATGTTATTGATGGACCATTTGCTGGCTTTAATGGTGTCGCGTCCGAAGTTGATAATTTGAAACAGAAAATGACTGTTAATATTTTGGTATTTGGGCGCGAAACCAGTGTGGAGTTAGATTTTACACAGGTTGAACGTATATAAGTGAAAGTTTTTTGTGGATTTTAAAAAAATATTCTATAAAATCTGCAAGAATATTGTGGTAGATATGCCATATCGTACCACGTAACTCAAGAAAAAATGGAGTAAATAATGGCAAAGAAAGAACTGAAGGGGATTGTTAAATTAGAAGTCCCTGCAAAACAGGCTAATCCAGCCCCTCCTATTGGGCCTGCGTTGGGTGCAGCTGGTGTTAATATTGCGGAATTCTGCAAACAATTTAATGACAAAACGGCAGATAAAGAACCGGGAATGCCAATTCCTTGTATTATCACTGTTTATACAGATCGTAGTTTTGAATTTATTATGAAATTACCACCTGTGTCATACTATATTAAAAAAGCGTTAAAGTTGAAAATTGGTTCACATAAACCAGGTCGTGATTTTGTTGGTACAATCAGTCAAGAACAGATTAAACAAATCGCAGAAGCTAAAATGCCGGACTTGAATTGCTCTACTATTGAATCTGCAATGAATATTGTTGCAGGTCAGTGCCGTTCTATGGGTGTAAAGGTGGGGGAATAAGATATGAAAGTTACTAAAAGACAAAAAACATGGGCTGAATTGGATCAAGAAAAAGTATATTCTTTGACTGATGCAGTTGAGACATTGCGTTCATATGTATCGAAAAAATTTGATGAAAGCTTGGAAGTCGCGATTCGTTTAGGAATCGATGTGACCAAGGCCGATCAAAATATTCGTGGAATGTTATCTTTGCCACATGGTACAGGAAAAAAGGTTCGCGTTGCTGTTTTTACAGTAAATAGTGTAGAAGAAGCGAAAAAGGCGGGTGCCGATGTTGTTGGTGGTGAAGATTTGATAGAAAAGGTTGTTGCTGGGGAAATTAATTTTGACCGTGTTATTGCAACGCCTGATATGATGCCAAAAATGTCAAAAATTGCACGTATTTTGGGACCAAAGGGGTTGATGCCAAATCCAAAATTGGGAACTGTTACGAACAATGTAGCAGAAGCTGTTGTGACAGCCAAAGCTGGCCAGATTGAATACCGTGCAGAAAAGAAGGGTATTATTCACGCAGGTGTTGGTAAAATGTCATTTACAACAGAACAATTGGTTGAAAATGTGAATGCGTTGGTTGAACAACTGAAAAAAGTAAAACCCGCTTCATCTAAAGGTCAATATATTTTGGGTGCGTCTGTGGCAACGACACAGGGACCGGGCCTGAAAGTAGAGGTAAAATAATAAAATATGATGGTGTGTAGTCAAAAAAATTACACACCATAAACAGATTTCTGTCCGAGACTGATGGTGTCATGTAGGCTTAATTCCCATCATAGACAAAGAAAAAAATTCTTTGGGGCAGGAACCGAGCCCCATTCCGGGAAACTGGGTGGAAAGTTAAACAAAACACGGATTGCGGAATTTTACGCAATCAGGATAAAGGATAAAAGATATGAGACGCGAAGAAAAATCAGATTTGATTTCTGCGTTGCAGTCGTCCTTGAAAGAAGCAAACGGTATTTTCGTTATTGAAAATCATGGTTTGACCGTGAAAGAAATGGAAACATTGCGTAATGAATTGCGTCCAATGGTTTCTTTGTTCAAGGTTGTTAAGAACCGTTTGATGAAATTGGCATTGAAAGATACCGATTTCGCACCTGTATCCGATATGATGAAACGTCCGACTGCTGTTGCTGTGGCGACAGATGCGTTGGCGGTTACCAAAGTATTGGCCAAATTTGCAGATGAACATCCAAATTTGACAATTGTTGGTGGTAAAATGGATGCAGATGTTCTGGATGTGAACGGCGTTGTGCAATTATCCAAATTACCATCTTTGTTGGAGATTCGTGGTACTATCGCACGTATTTTGGCCGAACCGGCATCGCGATTGGCACGTGTTTCCGCCGAATATGGAAAGAAAAATTAATTATCAAAATAATTGTATTTTGATTATATAAACACTTAGGAGTAAAAAAATGGCAGACATTCAAAAATTGGTTGAAGAATTGTCAAAATTGTCAGTTTTGGAAGCAGTTGAATTGTCCAAAGCTTTGGAAGAAACATGGGGCGTTAGTGCCGCTGCTGCAGTTGCAGTTGCTGCAGGTCCAGCCGCTGCCGCAGTTGAAGAAAAAACAGAATTCGATGTAGTTTTGGCTGAAACTGGTGCAAATAAATTGGCTGTAATCAAGGCTGTTAAAGACATCACAGGCTTAGGCTTGGGTGAAGCAAAGGCTTTGGTTGAATCGGCACCAAAGGCGATTAAAGAAGCGGTTGCAAAAGATGAAGCAGAAAAAATGAAAGCTACATTGGAAGCAGCTGGTGCCAAAATCGAATTGAAATAATTTGATAATGGTGGAACGATTTCGTTCCAAAAAAAGCAATCGTAATTTATTACGATTAGCCGTCGGAAAGCCCGCTTGGAAAAGATTTTTTCTAAGCGGGCACTGAGACGTAAAAACGTATATAGAAAAATTTGTTTGCAAAACGTACGGAAAAAAAGGATTGAGACCTATGGCAGTCATTCAAAAATTTAGAAAATCTTTTGGAAAAAGTTTTTTGCAAACCCCGCTTCCTGATTTGGTTGAAATTCAATATAATTCATACAAAGATTTTCTGCAGGCGGATGTTGAACCACAGAACCGTAAAAATATGGGACTGCAAAATGTTTTTTCATCCATGTTCCCAATTAAGGATTATGCGGGAATTGCAGATTTAGAATTCATTGAATATACATTGGATAAACCTGTTTATACTGTCAAAGAATGTATGCTGCGTAATATGACATATGCCAGCAAATTGAAGTTGAAGCTGAGGTTGATTTTGTGGGATGTCGCAGAGGACGGTAAGAAAACTTTGCGCGATATAAAGGAACAAGAGATATTTATGGGCGAAGTGCCGTTAATGACTGAACGCGGCAGTTTTATTGCATCTGGTGTTGAACGTGTAATCGTTTCACAAATGCATCGTGCCCAGGGTGTTGTTTTTGATACTACCAAAGAGTCTAAAATTGCAGGTAATCAAACGACATATACAGCGCGTATTATCCCAGAACACGGCAGTTGGATTGATTTTGAAGAATCCAAAGGGGTAATTTATGTTCGCATAGATCGTCGTCGTAAAGTCCCAGCAACAGTTTTGTTGCGTTGTTTGCCAACAGCGGAAGATGAAAAGAAATGGATTGCCGATCCACATA
>JAZUKY010000003.1:0-5594 GCA_045643525.1 Candidatus Enterousia sp.
CCATGGTTCTCAGTCATATCCACACAAAATCGTACCTTTAATACGCATTTTATTATAAACAGAAAATTTCTGTATGCAAGTATATAAAACCCATAAAAAATAAAAACATCCAATCGGATGCCTTAAATTTGTGGTGCCCTAAGCAAGAATCGGACTTGCGACTCGTCCTTACCAAGGACGTGTTTTACCACTAGACTATTAGGGCGGTTCAAATACCTGTGTATTATATGGTATACAGGTAAAAAATCAAGAATAAAAAAACGGACCATGTCCGTTAAATTTTGGTAGCGGGAGAGGGACTCGGACCCCCGACACGTGGATTATGATTCCACTGCTCTAACCAGCTGAGCTATCCCGCCAATGTCCCACATTATAACAAATCAATTTATAAAATCAAGATAAAACTAATCCGAATTAACCCATCTGTATTGACAGCCATATCTACACACGACATAGGCTTCACCAAGGGCACGCTGCATCGCCGAATAATCTAATATTCTTCCATTGTCTTTTTCGATGATGATTTTATTTTTTGGCCCAAGGTTACATACATTTATTGCATCTCTATTCAGATATTCTATCCCAGAATCCTTCCAATCTACCAACCTGCCATTTTTATATTTCATTTGTGTGGCGTAATCTTCATAACTTTTTTTACCCAATACTATTTTACAACCGCCATCGCTTAAATTTTCTATTTTATCCCCATCATTAAAACCATAAAGTTTTACCAATTTTTTTGCATTAATGTGACTTGATACCACATTGTGCAAAAGTGTGAAAGAATCTTCCAGATTTTCAGCTCCATCGGTACATTCTATCAACATATTCCCCAAACTCCCCATAGCAACCACTGACCATTTATATCCTGCGGGTTTCATCATACTTGACGAATAACGACTTAAACAGTTTTTGGCAGATTCTGATGTCCGCATTTTATAAAATTCTCCGTTTATCAGATCACCATCCCATAAAAATTTTTTGCGATCATGTATAAATTTGTCTACAAAATCTTCAGCATCTGCGGTATATTCACAAAAACCAATTTGGGTTGATATCAATGTAATAAATAATGCAAATATTATTTTTTTCATTTTAATGTCCCCTCACATTTGGTTATTACATCCGATGCTTTGTTTATTGCACCTATTTCGGTTGCATTAAATATTGTTGCTCCCAACGATACCGCCCCAGTGGCACCAGCCAATACATTGGCTGCTGTATTTACTTTATTTTGATTATTCTCATTGGTCCTTAAACGTATTTTATCCGAATTAGCAACCCCAGATGTTATTGTTCCGGCCATACCAGTTCCCGCACCAACAGCCGACAATATCATTGCACCTTTGGCCTTTTTATTTATTCCAGATATATTTATATTTTTTATCGAATCACATGCATTTATTATATTTTCTGCATATTGTATTTCAGAATCATCTGCACTTTTATCCAAATGTGCCTGCATTTTTACATCATATAATTCGGATACTGATTTAGTGCATTTTGTTATCATATTTGCTAAATCATCTTTAACTTGATTTTTGCTGGATATTACAGCCCCCGCTATGTTCGTTGCCGTACTGGTCGCCATCAAGCCTGTCCGAATATTACCCAGTTTAAATTCTTCATAGTCTTTGTAAGCGATATTTTTGATTTGAGAATCATTTTCATCATATACAAAGCTTGACTTATCTTCACTTAATTTTAGCTTTTCTGCTTTTATTGCGTCTATTACCATTTTTTTATATTCATCATGTGCCTTATCTTTTTTTACGCCGGCAATTACTGCACCTGTGGCGGTCCCCGTTCCAACGGCAGTTATCGCCGTATTTATGCCCGCCCGTGTTTTTATTTTGTTTAATTCATCCGATAGCCCAAGGCAATTATTACGCACATTATTTATTGCATTTGATAAATCGTTGTCTGCTGCATTGGCTGTATTTATACACATTACAAATATCAACGGAACAAAATATTTTATATTTTTCAATCCAAATCCCCCTGCTTGTACACAGGGAATTATAGCAAAAAAAAAATCGTCAAAGAAATCTTTCCTGTTTATATGTAACATTCATTAAAATAATATTGTTCAAAAAACAAAATGTTATTTTTATCACATAAAATTTATAGATTTAAATGTATACCTGTCATTTTGGTAACATGTTTTTCATACCCTGCAATTGCCAAAAATCCATTTATGAATATTTTTGAAAATCAAATAAACATTGGTATTGGCACCGGTGTAAACAGCGGTTTCTTAATTCCACCACCATCACAATTTGTCCCATTTAATATTATCAATATACAATATTCACAACCCGCAACATTTTTCAAATTACCCGCACGCAAATCAATTAACATCGCCCAAACAATCGGCAGTGGTAAAAAATATGGGTGGCATTGGGATAAATATACAATACCAATTGCGTATTTATCCACAGACGTTGCATTATTATATGGCACAAATTGGTATTGGACGACCGGAATCGGGGTCGGATTTCAGGCCCAACAAAATGAACGTTTGGGTTCAAAGTTACTGTTTCAATTTAAAATAATATTTGGATATAAATTCACCGACCGAATTGGTGGCGAATTATTTATTCAACATTTTTCAAATGGGAACACTGATCATAAAAATTATTCTTACGCTTTTTATGGTACATCCATAACGTATAATTTTTAATACAACAACCGGCTTTTACCGGTATTTTTTACATCAAATTACCATTCGATGATTTTTTTACCATGTTCTACCAAATATTGATTTGCACGTGAAAAATGGTGATTGCCAAAAAAACCGCGATGGGCAGATAATGGTGATGGATGAACACTTTTTAAAATCAAATTTTTGGTTGTATCAACAAATTCTGCCTTGCGTTGGGCATAACTGCCCCACAACATATAAACAATATTATCGTTACGACTTACCGCCCGAATAACCGCATCTGTAAATTGTTCCCATCCATGACCTGCATGTGATGCAGCGGTATGTGCACGCACAGTCAGTGTTGAATTTAACAACAATACCCCCTGTTGTGCCCATTTTGTTAAATCCCCACATGTATTTGACTGACGCCCCAAATCTGATTCAATTTCTTTGTAAATATTAACCAATGACGGTGGAATCGGTGTTGGTGGCAAAACCGAAAAACATAATCCATGGGCCTGTCCGGGTTCGTGATATGGATCCTGTCCAATAATGACAACACGAACATCGTGCAATGGACATAAATTAAATGCGTTAAATATATTTTTTGCCTCTGGAAAAATTTGTTTTCCGGACAAATATTCCCCACGTACAAAATCGGTTAATTTTATAAAATATTCTTTATCAAATTCATCCGCCAATGCGTTTTTCCACGACGTTTCTATTTTAACATCCATCACAAATCCTTTATCAAACCAATTTGACATGCCTTCCACAATATTACATCAATATACCCACGCGGTAAACCGGTTTGTTTAACCAAATATAAAAACATTTCATCACACACAGAACGTATTTCAGGATCTAAATTTCCATTATCTATTTTTTGTGCAATACGGTCATTTCCTGCGTACAGACATCCCAAACGTTGAATCCAAATATCATATTTTACAACATCTTCACCCAAATTTCGTGCCAAATGATTTGCCGTAATTTTTCCAACATGCGGTAATTTTTGTAAAAACAACAACCGTGAATTTATATCATCGCATTTATAATAATTATTACAAAAATCAACCCGATTTTGCCATATTTTACAAATCGCATTTATTTTATTTTTATTGTTAAATATCCCCAATAATAAATCATAAATTGCATTATTATTTTCATTAATATTATCAATTATTTTTTTATATATTTTCTTTGCTGTTTTTTGCGAAAAACCACCCGCTAAAATCACATATATGCAATGTCTGGCAAATTCGTCTGAGGTATAAATCTTTCGTTCAGATAAATTTTTACGAATTTCATCAAAACTTTGTATATCCGAATCTGCCCCCATTTTACGAATTTCATTTTCTAAGTATTCTAGCCATTGTTTTGAAAAGATTTCCATCACTATACAAAATCCCCATATTTTTCATATTATATAATAAAAATGGGGACCATTTCCAGCCCCCATTACAATTTGTTTCCTATCTTTGTTTCCATGGATTCCTAATTCGATTCCATCCAACATTAGAATTTGCCTCACAAATTTTATTCCATCCTGTACTGATATATGCCTCGCAATTTTCAGAATACGGACGTCTCCAATTTTCCCTATTTTGGTGTTCTTGTTTTTCTTTTTTTAATGCATTAAAACGCTTTATTTGTTCTGGGGTTGCATTTCCTTGATTAACAATTAATTCTAAATTGTTATATTCATCCAACAACCCAAATCCGGTACCATCATTTACATTTTTTAATTCAGTCATTTCAAATAAACTCCATATTTTTACAGTAATTTTTGTATATAACAGGCATATCATCAATGATTGATATCCTGTTAAAACACCAATACAAAATACAGTAGCGGCTATTTTTATACACTTTTTTAGTGTTGTCAATATAATAATTTTTAAATTTTTTGCGAATCTACAACAGATAACAAAAAAATAAATACACCGTTTAACCACGGTGTATCCAATTTTATTTATTATCAATATTACATTAAACATCCAAATTGGCATCCAATGCATTTTCGACAATAAAATCACGTCTTGGTTCAACAACATCACCCATCAACATCGAAACAACTTCATCCGCCTGTGATGCGTCATTTATTTTTACCTGGAACAACGAACGATTATTTGGATCCATGGTTGTTTCCCACAACTGTTCAGCATTCATTTCACCCAAACCTTTGTATCGTTGTATTTTCAACCCGGTCTTTGCATACTCAAATGCTGTATCCAATAATGTCAAAGCGCCCCAAATTTTTTGTGACTTTGATTTTACACGCAATGTTGTTGGTTGGGCAAAAATTTCTTTTAATTCATCACGTCCATCTAAACGCATCCATGAACGAATTTCTGCACCTGCAATTTTTTCACGTGGTAATACATGTGTTTCTGTAACACTGCGTAATGTACGTGTGATTGTTATACCACGTTCATCACCAGCAATTTTCCACCCACGTTCAAACTCTAATTCTTCGGCATCCAACATTTTTGCGGCCGCAGTAAATGCATCTGCACTTTCATTATCAAATACGCCGTTTAATGCCAGTGCTTCAACAAAACGTAATGGTACAACATGATTCAACGGCAACAGCGTATTTTTCATATTTAAAATTAATCCCAATAAACGCTTTAAATCCGCACCTGAGATCTGAGCCCCCCCAGTGGTTTCAATAACACCATCTGTTGCCAATTGGTCCATCAAATAATCATCCATTTCACGTTGATTTTGCAAATAAATTTGTTGTTTACCACGTGTTACGCCATACAACGGTGGTTTTGCAACATATATATATCCACGTTCAATGGCCTGTGGCATATGACGATAAAAGAACGTCATTAACAATGTTTGAATGTGTTGTCCGTCAACGTCAGCATCGGTCATAATAATAACTTTGTGATAACGCATTTTTTCGATATCAAAATCATCTTTGCCAATACCCGCC
>JAZUKY010000004.1:0-15029 GCA_045643525.1 Candidatus Enterousia sp.
CGGTTGATTTTAAAATTATGTATGGCGAGGGTATATCGCGTATTAGCGAAATTTTAGATATGGGTGTTAAATATGATTTGATTGATAAAGCGGGCAGTTTTTATTCGTATAATAATGAACGCATAGGTCAGGGCGAGGCAAATGCACGTCAATGGTTAAAAGATCATGAAGAAGCCCAAAAAGAATTGTTGGAAAAAATAATGGCACGTTCATCTGGGATTGCCGAAGAAATGACAACAGGTCCCATTGATGAAGATGATAACGGTATGGTCGAAGAGTAATCTTTGACCATTATGATAAGAGTGGTGAAAAATTATGGGATTGGGTAGATTTTTTGCGTTAACAAATATTGCAATTCAGGCACATGTATTGAATCCTTTGTGGTGGTCGCGTGAACGTCGTCGTGAACGTCGTTGTGATATTGCATCACGTGCAATTCCAAAATATTTTATGCGTTATTTACCGGCATTGGTGAATGTTTATGAAGCAGATGTTATAAATAATGACGTGGATGAAAAAATATTTACCATTTGGCAACAGGGGGAACGTAATGCACCACCATTGGTTCAGGCATGCTTTCGCAGTATTCGTAAAAATTGCACCCAAGAATTGATAGTTTTGGATGACACGAATATTTTTGATTATATAACATTACCAGATGAAATTGTAAAAAAATATCGTGCGGGTAAAATTGGACGGGCGCATTTTGCAGATATTTGTCGTGTTGAATTATTATATGAACATGGTGGAATTTGGTTGGATTCAACCGCATTTGCAACGGCACCAATCCCAAATTGGATAATAGAACAAGACTTTTTTGTATATATGGCTGGAAACGTTGTTGGCAGTCCGTACAGTTTTATGCAAAATTGTTTTATTCGTGCCCGAAAGGGCAGTTTCCTGTTGGCGGCATGGCGGGCAATAATTTTGGATTATTGGATACATGAAAGCCACAGTTTTGATTATTTTATGCATCAATTATTATTTAAAACAATGGTTCAAAACGACGAACGTGCAAAAAAATATTTTGATAAAATGCCACATGTTGATCAAGATCCGACACATGCATTATGGTGGTCGATTGCAAATGAACCGTTTAATCAAGATTTGTTTGATAAATATACATCGGGTGCTTTTTTTCAAAAAACAACATATAACAGTCCATGGGCGACCAAACCGATACATGACAGTATTGCAGATGTTATGATTAACAAAATGTACAAGGATTAATATATGCCATCAATATCAATAATAATACCGATATATAATGTTGAAAAATATTTACGTCGTTGTTTAGACAGTGTTTTAAATCAGACTTTTACAGATTGGCAGGCAATATGTGTAAATGATGGCAGTCCGGATAACTGTGATAAAATATTGAATGAATATGCGGACAAAGATAGTCGTTTTATTGTTGTGAATAAAAAAAATGGCGGTTTATCCGATGCTCGTAATGCAGGTTTTCCCTATGCCACCGGCAAATATATAATGTATTTAGACAGTGATGATTTTATACATCCACAAACAATGGAAATTGCATATTATTTGGCACAACGTGATAATTCGGATGTTGTGTCATTTACGTATGATCGTATATATCGCCCACAATTGATGGTACGGCACATATTGGGGTTGGATACAGATAATGTTATTCCACACCGAATAAAACATAAATATAATCTTGAAAAAATTGTAACACGTGTAACAGATGATGTGTTCGAATATGCAACCGAACGCACACATAACAAATTTAATCCAAAACGGCATTGGTTAATAAAGCATTGTCAGGTTTGGAAAAATATGTATAGTCGTGATTTGATTGCTGATACATTATTTATCAAGGGGATTTTATTTGAAGATTTTCCGTGGTGGTCAGCGATTATGTTAAAAAGTCCCAGGGTAACAATTGCACCATTACCATTATATTTTTATGTGCCAAATTTTGGTGGAATTGTTTTGTCGGCTAAACAATTGCGTATAATGCAAAGTTTGTGTACAGGGATTTCCACCGCATACACATTATATAAAAATAATTCCACAGAATATCAAATGAAAAAATGGCAATCGCAATTTATGTGGTATTTTGTAAATTGGGCATTTCGTAAATTAAAATATTTAAAAACAGATGAAGAGATAAAATCGGCAAAACAGTGTTTTATAGAAATGAACAAAATTGGTGTATTTAATGATGTGCCAAATGAATGGTATGATTTGCGTGAGAATATTTATGCGTTTATTGGTAAAAAATAAAAATGCCCAAAGGGGCATTTTTTAGTATGTTTTACTAAAAAATTAAACACCAGATTTTTTGAAACGTGCTGGTATTTTAACAACAATTTTTATACCAAACATTGCGGGTTTTCGCCACGAATATATCGGACGTGTATATGTTTGTATAAAACGTGCGATATTTAACCAATATGTGGATCTAACTTTTTTATTTGTGACGGCGTTTATTGTTCCATTGCCACGACGTTTAAGATGATTTAACCAATCGGGACCACGTTTGGCGGCCTTGGTTGTTAACATATTTAAATCAACGGCTCCGAAATGTAATAAATATAAATTTTTATCTATGTTAAAATTATGATTTTTTATACTGTGAAAACCAGAACCCCAAAATACCGGTTTGTTTATTACAACTGGTTTTGTATATCGTGTTGATAACAGGGCGTATTCACGTTGACTTAAAAATGGTAATTGTTCATCTAAAACAGATTCTGTGCGTATATTTTGACCAATGTCCAGGCCCAGTCCAGATAACGTTGTTTTTATTTGTGTTGTTGATAAATATTGTGCCAGGGGGGTGTTAATGGCGGGATCAATAATTAAAAATTCATCACAATCACAACCGATAACAATGTCATACCCTGCAGAAAATAATTTTTTTGCCAAATTGGATAATAATAAAATTCGTGATTTGTCACCGTGTTGACGCGATTGGTCGATATGTTCGAATTTTGTTATATTTGCTTTATCGGCATTTTTGGGGATTTCCTGATCTGTTCCGTCCAGATATATATACAGATTTTGTTTTCCAAATTGTTTTCCGTAATATTCGATCCATCGTGATAAAAAAAATGTGTCATTACGTGCCATTGTAATGGCCGCAATACGTTTTAATTTTGTATTGTTTTTCTGTGTCATATTCCCTCTATAAAAATTTTACGTGCGGCATATCGTATATTTCTGAAAATAATTTTTATCGGGTTATTGGTTAATAACCAGTTTATATAATTTCGTCCATATATTCTGGATGCGTTTTCCAATATATAATTACGTACATTTGGTTGAATATTATTTAACACATATAAAATTTGACGTCCCAATGCACCGCCACGCCGTGGAAAAGCATTTTTTTTCATAAATGGCATTTTATGATTATATAATTTTTTTATTTTATTATATATGCCACGGCCAGCCACGGTATATATACAATTCCAGGTTAAACTATTTTGGGAAATTATCTTTGAAAAACCATGTTCATATATACGTGTAATGGCACCTTTGGATTGTAATTTGGTTACAGAGTGCATGAATTTATCGAACCAATCAGATAAAAATATACTTTGTTCACACCCGATAAACCAGGATTGCATATGTGGATGATCGTGATGTGGATTTTTTACCAATCCGAATGCATCCGTTCCCAATTTTTCCATTTTTTTAATTGTATTTTGTAAATCAAATAATGGTCCATATACAGAATCATTGACCAAATACAATGTATCATATTTGTTCAATAAATTATTATCCTTGGCATAAATATATGCACGTTTATACGATCCAAAATCATACTCACCATGACGAACGGCGGATGCATAAATTGTTTGTGATTTTATTTTATCTAATTCATTTAAATCACAATCACTGTCCATTATCAAAATAACATCACCAAGTTTATTTAGGCAATTTATATAATAAATCAATGATGAATCAATTATTCCATCACGATCATAGCCGGCCAATAAAAATAATCGGTTCTTTTTTTTCATAAATTTTACCACAATATGTCAGGTATTATGATAGAACACATAAAAATAAATTTCAACAAAATGAGTATGACTCGTATATAACAGAAATAAAAAATATAGAATGAAAATAAAACATTTAAAACGCCCCATATGTTGTGGGGCGTTCTTTTTTTATTCAACGTTCTTGCGTGCTTTTTTACGCATATTGCTGTCTAATTCTTTTTTTCGCAGACGTATTGTTTCTGGTGTAACCTCTACCAATTCGTCATCCAGAATATATGACAATGCTTCTTCCAATGATATTCTGCGTGGCGGTGCCAAGAATAATTTTTCATCAGCGGTCACAGAACGCATATTGGTTAATTCTTTACCCTTTACTGGATTAACCTCCAAATCATTTTCTTTGCTGTGTTCACCAATAATTATACCTGAATAAACTTCAACCTGTGGACCGACAAACAATGTTCCACGTGGTTGTAAATTAAACAACGCGTATGTTGCGGTTGCACCTTTTTCCATTGATACCAAAACCCCTGGGCGATACTGCATAATTGGACCGCGATATTCATCATATTTATCAAAAACACGGTTCATGATACCTGTGCCACGTGTGTCCGTTCGGAATTCGGATAAATATCCAATTAAACCACGGGATGGTGCTGAAAATACGATACGTGTTTTACCGGCACCTGATGCCTTCATTTCTGTAATTGTGGCCTTGCGTTTAGTCATTTTTTCAATAACTACACCTGAAAATTCATCGTCAACGTCAACAACAACTTCTTCGATTGGTTCTAATTTTTCACCATTTTCGCCATCTTTCATAACAACACGTGGGCGTGATACAGATAATTCAAAACCTTCACGGCGCATTGTTTCAATTAAAATGCCCAATTGCAATTCGCCACGCCCTGATACTTCAAATGCTTCGTTATTTGCACTTTGGGTAACACGTAATGCAATATTCGTTTCGGCTTCTTTAAATAATCTTTCACCAATCATACGTGATGTTAATTTTTTTCCAGATTTACCGGCCAATGGTGATGTGTTAACGAAAAATGTCATTGTCAGGGTTGGTGGATCAATCGGCATTGCTGGGATTGGTTCTGTAACCTCTGGTGCACATAACGTGTCAGCCACAGTTGCTTTTGAAAAACCGGCGATAACGATAATGTCGCCCGCCGATGCACTGTCACGTGATATTTTTTCGACACCACGATGTTCAATAATCTTTGTAACCTTGGCATTTTCAACAAATTCACCATTCATATTGATTGCTTTGACTGCCTGGCCAACCTTAACCGTGCCGGATTCGATTTTACCAGTTAAAATACGACCAACGTATGGATCTGCCTCTAATGTTGTGGCCAACATACGGAATGGGGCGTCCAATTGACAACGGTCACCATTGCAATCTGGAGCAGGGACATGATCAACAATCAATTGAAACAATGGGGTTAAATCTTTGTGCTCGTCATTTAAATCACGTACTGCCCAACCATCACGTCCAACAGAATATAAATATGGGAAATCTAATTGAGAATCTGTGGCACCTAATTTATCGAATAAATCAAATGTTTCAGATAATACCTCATCTGGACGTGCATCGGCACGATCAACTTTGTTAATGCAAACTATGGGACGTAATCCTAATTTTAATGCTTTGCTTAACACAAATTTTGTTTGTGGTAATGGCCCTTCGGCAGAATCAACCAATAATACAACACCGTCAACCATTGATAAAATGCGTTCAACTTCGCCACCAAAATCGGCGTGGCCGGGGGTATCAACGATATTAATTTTGTATTCACCCCATTGAATAGATGTGGGTTTTGCAGAAATTGTAATACCGCGTTCACGTTCGATATCACCACTGTCCATAACGCGGTCTTCAACCTTTTCATTGGCACGGAAAGTTCCAGCCTGTTTTAACATGTTATCAACCAGGGTTGTTTTACCGTGGTCAACGTGTGCAATAATTGCGATATTACGAATTTTCATATTTTTACCTTTTTATGCCGAATTTATCATGCACAGGATATACTAAAAAATGCAATTTTCAACAATTTATGTGAAAAACGTCATGTTATGTAAATAAAAAATACAAATAAATCGTGTTGACCTAGTGTAGTTATCCTGTATAATTGCAAAACACAAAAAAATTAGGAAATAAAATGGCAGCAGATTTATCGAAACAATATTTTATAAAACAGGCATTAACAGATTCTTATATCGTGGCACGTGAACATGTAAAGAATAATTGGATGCGATTAAAGGCCGAAAAAAAGCATGTCTCAGCATGTCGTGTATTGGTTCGTATGTTCGATATGGCAAAGAATCCCAATGACTATTATGAAAAAGGGGTCAATCTGTGGCATAAGAAAGTAATGGATTATGTCGCAAAATATACCATAGTATATGATATAAAAGATATCACGGAGGTATACCGTATTATAGGCGGACCAGAATATACAATCATTGGTGATGATATTTATAATGTGGTATCGGATAATAAAAATGATGTTTTTTATCATACATATGCCAAGTTATGGAAAGAAATCATAAATTGGCAACAGGGTGGTGTTTTTATTTTTGAACAATATGAATGTGAAAAAGAAATAAAACAATTGGGAAAACGTATACAATGTATGAAAACCAATAATTGGTTTTGTAAATTATTAAAGATGCGGTAAACACGGGTGTATTCCTTGTTTTTTGTTGACAATATATAAAAAAGTATTATGTTGTCGTAAGCAGTTTGTTATATAAAGGGGAATTAAATGGCTGAAACGATAAATATGGACAAAACAGTTGAACAATTATTATACAAATATGCAGAACATTGCAAACGTGTTTTGGAAAATGAAAAGACACGTATTGATAAAACAAAATGTTATACCGAGCAAGATGTTTTGTCGGCTTTTCTTGAATATAACAAGGCAAAGGTTTCGTATGAATTTTTATTAATTATTGCCCAAAATCCAAAAAAATATTTGTACACAAAAAATGATATTTTTTATACCGATTTGGATAATGGGCGAACGGTATATCAAATGTTAGAAAGTTTAACATTCCCCAAATATTGTGGCGATAAAAATGTATTGATTGCATTAAGTAATGAATTGATTAAAATCGCATCTGATCCAAGACGTAATGAAAAATGGGTTTATGTTCCGGGATGTTTTGATCGTGAAGCCGAAGCGGTTTTAGAGCTAAACAAATATGTTTCATTAATGGATGAAAACGTTTTTATTAAAACAGTTAAGGGGCTGGTTGGAAAATCGCATTTTGCGATATCGATGTACGGAAAACAAAAATAAAAGGTAAAAAATATGCAATTTTTAGCACGTGTTCTTGATTATATGAATATGAAATATAAAACAGAAAAAATATCGACAAATGATTGTTTGTCGGATGAACAAAAACGTAAAAATATTGAATCTATTATAGCCAATGCGTTAAAAAATTCGTATGATATTGCAAGGATCTATGCAGGGAAAAATTGGGATAATTTAAATAAAAATGGGAAACATATTGCCGCATGTCGTGCACTTATTCGTATGAAAGATATTGCAGATAATTATAATATGTATTATTTGAATGAAATAAATGACAGTATATGGCAAAATCTTGCATATAAATACGGTTGTGCCAGTGACATGAACGAAGCAAATATGGTTGCTGTTCGTATGATTATGGATAGACCCGAGTACACAATTTATGAAAGTGTTTCAACTGCATTGGAAAATAATTTAGGACCACTGTACGGCGAATTGTTAGAAGAAATATTGAATTTTGAAAAAGGTATAAATGTGGATGTAACTGTAAGCAAAATAAAACGGTTGGCAAATAAAATAGATAATATGAAAAAAAATGAAATTATCATCAAATCGAAAGAAAATAAAAGTAATATATTAAAAAATATTTTTAATAAATTGCGTTAATAAAATGAAAGCGCCCCATAAATTGGGGCGTTTTCTTTGGATAAATTTTAGTGTTAATGTTTACCACCAATTTTTGTGCGGCCACCCATTAAAGGTTGCAATTTTTTTGGTATATTAACACTACCGTCTGCATTTTGATGGTTTTCAATCACCGGTATCAATGCACGTGGCATTGCGATTCCTGTATTATTTAATGTTGCACAAAATTGCATTGAACCATCGGATGCACGAAATCGTGTATTTGTACGACGGGCCTGAAATTGACCAATGGATGAACAACTGCCTAATTCTCGGTATGTGTTTTCACTGGGAACCCATGCTTCGACATCGTTCATTTTTACTTTGTTAAATCCCATATCACCGGTTGAATTTGCCAACACACGATATGGTAATTCTAAATCTTCCATAATTTCACATAAATTATTTAACAAATGTTCATGCATATCATCACTTTGTTCAGGGGTGCAATAAATATATTGTTCAACCTTGTTAAATTGATGTATACGCATTAAACCACGGGTATCACGACCGGCGGCACCGGCTTCTTTTCTGAAACACGGTGAAAATCCTGCGTATTTGATTGGCAAATCTTTTTCGTTTAAAACCTCGCCACTGTGCAGTGAGTTTAAAATAATTTCAGCGGTTCCCGCCAAGCATCTGTCGGTGCCCGATAACATGAATACATCGGCATCCATAACAGACATATCAGAACCAATAAAATGTCCCGCTGCAAAAATTGTTTCTGGTTTGGTTATTGATGGACATTCTACAAAACAGAAACCTTTGCTGATTAATTTTTGTATAACGTATGTTTCAATTGCTAATTGTAATTCGGCGGCTTCACCCATTAATGCGTATGTGCGTGCACCACAAATGCGACCAATTTTTTCTGGCATCCACCAATTGTTCATGTCCAATAAATCCCATTGTGGACGTGGTGTAAAATCAAACGTACGTGGTGTCCCAATACGGCGGATTTCAACGTTGGCACTGTCATCGTCCCCAATTGGTGCAGATGCATCTGGTATTTGCGGAGTGCGACGTAACAGATCATCTAATAATGCCTCTTTTTCAGCCAATTCTGCCATATCTGCTGCAATTTCTTCGCCAATCTGTTTACTGCGTGCGATTAATGTCGCTTTGTCAGTGGAGGTTGCGATTTCGCGTGAAATTTTATTTTTTTCCGCCGTCATATTTTGTGTAATTGTTTTCAATTCACGAACACGAATATCCAACGCTAAAATTTCATCGGTATGATCGTCAAAATGTTTTAATTTACATGCGTTTTTAACGATATCCGGATTTTCACGAATAAATTTTATATCCAACATTTTTTTATCCTATTTATCTTAATGTGAAAAAAACTTACATTGATACAGTTTAATGTTTTACAACACAAACTGCAATTACAAAAATGAAAATGTATCAAATACGTTCCCCAAACGGGGATGAATAAAACAACGATATTTTTAACAGGTTTATCATGATATGCGAATTATAATATTGGACATATGTAAAATCAATGCGATTTTATCGAATTATAAATTGTTTGCCATTATATATTGGCTGTGTTATGGTAACTGTATGTTAACTGTATAACAAAGGACTAAAAATGACGGACGTTAATATGTATGATGTCATAATTTTGGGCAGTGGTCCCGCCGGATTGACTGCGGCGTTATATTGTGCACGTGGTGGTAAAAGCACAATTGTTTTGGGTGGTACTGTTTTGGGCGGACAAATGGCGGGAATTGCAAAATTAGAAAATTATCCCGGATTTCGTGGCAGTGGTTCCGAATTGGCCGAATTTATGAAATCACAGGCTGAATCATTTGGGGCGGAAATAAAATTTATTTCTGCAAAATCAATCAGTGGTGATGCCGATGGTGGTTTTAATATTTTGTGTGACGATGGTAATCGTTATGCGGGACGAACAGTAATTGTTGCAACAGGGGCATCGCCACGTAAATTAGAAATTACAGGGGCACGTGAATTAATGGGCCAGGGGGTTTCATATTGTGCAACATGTGATGGATTTTTCTATCATGACAAAGATGTAATTGTTATGGGGGGGGGGAATTCAGCACTGAATGATGCATTGTATTTGGCGGATATTGCGAAAAATGTAAAAATTATTTATCGCAAGGGATCTTTTACCCGGGCCGAGGCTGTATTACGTCAACGCGTTTCGGATCGTGAAAATATTGAATGTCTGTTTAATACAGACTTAAAAAGTATTGCCAAAACAGATGATGACAGATTAGTTGTCACGACCTTGGATGAACAACAAATTGTTGTTGATGGTGTGTTTGTTGCCATTGGACACGAGGCTAATACAGATTATTTAACCGAAGATGTAACACGTGATAATATGGGACGCTTGGCACCATCTGTAATGCCGATGGGGATGTTTGTTGCCGGTGATGTTCACAGTGATATAAAAATGCAAATTGCCACGGCCGTTGGTACGGGATGCACCGCGGCAATGGATGCCATTGCATATTTAAATTCACGTTCATAATATTTTTATACGTGATAATTAATCCCCATTAAATGGGGATTTTTTTGTAAAAAATAAAAAGTATTTGTTAATTATTATTTTTTGTTTAAAATAATTGATGAATCCAATGGGAATTGGGTTCGGGACCTTAGAAAAGTCCTGTTTATCTGGTGCGAAAGCATCGTAATCCGAAAATTCGGTGTATTTTCGCACCGTTATAATCCCGATTATATGGTCGGGGTGCCGTTGGTGTATGTTCAGGGTTTACCCAAAGACCAATGGGGTCATTGATAAACTGATTTTTCTAACACCCCGACCGCCATTCCTGATTGGCGGTTAATTTTTTTTATAAATCAGGATTTATGTAATGGCAAAGCATACTATGCTTCACGCAAAAGAAGCGAAAGATGATGAATTCTACACGTGTTATGATGAAATAGAAAAAGAATTAAATCACTATGCAAAATATTTTCGAGGTAAAGTTATTTATTGCAACTGTGATGATCATTTTGGTATTGGTATGGGGACACCAAAGTCAAATTTTATAAAATATTTTGCCGATAATTTTGAATCGTTTGGTATAAAACGTGTAATTGCCACACATTATGAGCGTGATGGTAAATCAACAATGTATGTTTTGGACAAAGACAATACCGGTGATGGAATTATATGCAGTGAAGATATCATGGAACAACCATTGCGTGGCAACGGTGATTTTCGCAGCCCCGAATGTATTGAATTATTAAAAAGTGCCGATATTGTAATAACAAATCCGCCATTTTCATTATTTCGTGAATACGTTGCACAGTTAATTGAATATGATAAGGATTTTTTAATTATTGGTAATAAAAATGCTATTGCGTATAAAGAAGTTTTTCCACTTATAAAAAATAATAAAATTTGGCTTGGATATAATTCCCCATGTAATTTTATTTATAATAATGAAATCACAAAAAAGGTTAATGGTTTGACACGATGGTTTACAAATTTATCAACAACAAAGAGAAGTGAATTTATAGAGACCGGTAAAAAGTATTATGGTTTTGAAGATCAATATCCAAAATATGATAATTATGATGCAATAAATGTTTCAAAAACATCTGATGTACCAATGGATTATTATGGTGTTATGGGGGTGCCAATTACATTTTTGGATAGGCATAATCCAGAACAATTTGAAATTGTTGGCATGGGAACAGGAGATACAGCTAAAGAATTAGGAATAATAAAAAATTATCGTGGCAGAACAGATTTATCTATTACGGTAAATGGTATTAGTAGTTGCCCGTATAATAGAATTCTAATTCGCAGAAAAAAGAATTCTAGCAGTGAACCCCACAGTGATAATAAAGATTAAATACAGTGAAATGGCTATCACTGTATATCACTGTGTACAGTGATATAAATAAAAAGGAAACGAAAATGGTTATGAAGGCAACTTTGTTGGATAATTTAACATTACGTGATTTGGTTAATGGTTACCATGACAACGGTGAAAATGGTGTTATCGCGTTTGGCGGTAAATTAAATGTTCGGCCCGCATACCAACGTGCGTTTGTTTATGAACCGGCGGATCGAGACAGGGTAATGCAATCCGTTTATAATAATTTACCGTTAAATGTTATGTATTGGGCAAAAAATCCAGATGGAACATTTGAAATTGTCGATGGACAACAACGCACAATATCAATGTGTCAATTTATAACAAATGATGATGGTGACGGTAATCCAATTGCCATAAATTTTGATGGAAAACGAACGCAAACATTTGAAAATTTGTCGTCTGAAAAACAGAATCAAATATTGGATGATTATAAATTACAAATATATGTTTGTGATGGTACAGATGATGAAAAATTGGATTGGTTCCATACGATAAATATTGCCGGCAAAACAATGACAGAACAAGAATTATTAAATGCTGATTATACGGGGGTATGGTTAACGTCTGCCAAACAATATTTTTCTAAAAAAACAAATAATTCAGCCATAAATTTTGCATTTTATGATAATGATATAAAACACAGTTTGTTATCCGTTTCTGGCGAAGATGCCAATCGTCAGGATTTATTGGAATTGGTATTACAATGGATAATTGATACAAATACAACCGAACATCCAGAAATAAAATATTATATGGCAAAACATCGATCGGATGAAAACGCTGATGAATTAATAAATTATTATAAATCGGTTATATCGTGGGTAAAACAAACGTTCCCAATATACAGACGGGAAATGCGTGGTCTGCCGTGGGGGATTTTGTATAATAAATATCATGATAAAAATTATGATTCTGTTGCGCTGGAAAATGAATTATTACGGTTGTTTGAATTGTATGATATTGATCCAGATGGATTAAAAAAGGCTGGTTTTTATGAATATGTATTATCTGGCAACAGGACTTTGATATGGCATCGCACATTTTCTGATAAACAAAAACGTACAGCATATCAAAATCAAAACAAATGCTGTGGTGGCAGATGTGGGCGGTCGCTCCCATTAAATGTATTAGAGGCACATCATAAAATCGCTTTCGTTGATGGCGGTGAAACAACAATTAATAATTGCGTAATGTTATGTCACGATTGCCATGCCGATATCACGGCGTCACAAAATCATGAAAAATAAGCGAATTATTTTTTCCCGAAATGTTTTTTTAATGTTTCGTATGCGGCGGTAATCTTTGCAAATTCTGTAGTTGCCGCATCTTTATTGATGGCGGTATCGGGGTGATATTGTTTTGCCAATAATCGGTAACGGGACGATATTTCACGCCACGATGCGGTAATTGGCAAACTAAACAGACGAAATGCGGCGGATACGGGCCCTGGTAAACTGCGTTTGGTTGGCATTTTATCAAATGTATCACGACCGCTAAGGAAGTCATTTAAAAATTTTACATAATCGGCTTCATCTTGATTTACCTGATTTTTATCTTTTAATGTGGCACCAAATGTTTGACGTTCCCAATCTGCTTCTATTTCATCGGCACTCATATCTGCATAATAATTCCAATTTTTATTATATTCGGCCGCATGGTCTTTGCAAAACATCCAATATTCACGTAAATCACGTGATTTTGGGGCACGACATGTCCCCGCCTTGGTACAGCCTGGGTGATCACATTTTCTTATCATTTATTTTTCGCCTTGTTTTTTATTTCCCAATGGATGATGTGCCTGCATCGTTTCACGTAATTGTTCGGGCATAACATGAGTATAAATCTGTGTTGTTGAAATATCTTCGTGGCCCAACATTGTTTGAATTGCACGTAAATTTGCACCGCCCGCCAATAAATGTGACGCAAACGAATGTCGCAATACGTGTGGACTAACGCGTTCTGGGGAAATGCCCGCTAATACGGCACATTTTTTTAGAATTTTAAAGAAACCGTCACGTGTTATATGACCGCTTTGACCTGTTGATGGAAAAACAAATTTGGAATCAGTTTCACCACGATGCTTCATCCATTTTTCTAATGCATTTTGGGCCCCTTCGTGCATGGGAACGATACGTTCTTTTGCCCCTTTGCCATGAATTAATAATTTATTTCCTAAAATGGCAGAACACGGTAATTCACATAATTCGGAAACACGTAACCCCGATGCGTATGTTAATTCCAACATTGCACGTAATCGCATACTGTTTTTTGTATCGCCAGCAGCCGATATTAAATCTTCGATTTCATCTGCAGATAAAAATTTCGGCAGACAACGCCCATGTTTAGGTAATTCCAAATTGGCGGCTGGATTTTGTGTAATAATTTTTTCTAACATTAAAAATTTATAGAAACCACGCAAAGTACTGGCTTTGCGGGCAATGGATGCCGGGGCTTCATTTAAATTGGATAAATAATTTTGAATATCGGAATCTGTTGCCCCCATCAAACCGCCAGTAATTGCAATATTTGCAGCATTTAAATCAGTTGCATAGCATTCCAGGGTTTTTTTACTGCGTCCCCGTTCTGCCGATAAGGCCTCTAAAAAAATATCTATGTAATTCATGGATATAATACAATTTCTGTTACATTTTGTGTTGTTGGAAACGATACAATCATCAATATAACCAATATGGCAATAACTGACCATATTATAATATTATTTCGTATAGATTCTTTTTTCCTGTTGCGTAATGGCATATTTATAATCCTTAGTGTTTTTTACAGCGTATCAAATCTGGCAATATATACACCAGATGCGGCGATAATTATTAATGATGGGGCAACAATTGCCAATAATGGCGGTAATGCACCCGTTGCCCCCAATGCATTAAATACGTTTATGGTAAAATATAATGCAAAGCAGGTTAATATACCCAATGCAAATTTTGCACCAAAATTAAAATTTCTGCGTTGTCTGGTTTGTGAAAAAGCAACCCCTAAAACAGTCATTGCAATCATATTCAATGGCAAGAATAATAAAGTCCAAAATTGTATTAAATGACCACGAACAATCACACCAACAGATTGCATTTTTCGTATAAAACCAGGTAATTCCCAAAATGATATTTGATCAGGTTGTAGGTATCTGTCCAATACAGTTTGTGGGGTCAGACGTGTTTGTATTTCCCATTTTTTTGTATGTTTTATACCATTGGCATCCCATACAT
>JAZUKY010000005.1:0-2416 GCA_045643525.1 Candidatus Enterousia sp.
TACATCCAGATGTTATCGTTCCGGTTAAGGTATATGTTGCCCAGACACAGGATGAAATCGGGGCATTGGTTGCAGGTAAGGTTTTGACATTCGGTACCCAAAAGGTCGAAGAAGATACAGTTGACGAAAAAGCAGCTGATAAATCAGAAAACGCAGAATCTGCAGAAATTGCTGAATAATTTTGTTATAAACAAAGAAAATCCCAGTGACAATTGTTCTGGGATTTTTTATTTTCTGAAATAATTATCAAAGGATATACATAAATGAATTTTTTACATAAACAAGCCAGTCAGACAATGATGGATTTGGCCAACACCCCACGTGGAACAGAAGAATGGTTAAAAAAAGCCGAAAATTTTGATCAACAAATCAAAGATTTTTTATCAAATAACAATAAATTGGATCCTGTCATAAAAAAGACAATATACCAAACCAAGGAATATAAAAAAATAATGTCAATTATGAAAACGTTGCGTAAAATCGACATAAACAATCCCAAATATAAAACATTGTTAAAAGAATTCGATGCCAACATAGATAAATTACATTCATGTGGTTATATCGGATTGATTATAACAAAGTAAAAAATGGGGCATTTGCCCCATCTTTTATTTTACAGTTAATTCTTTACCTGATACATCGATGTGAATTATACTGCCATCTGAAAAATTACCCGATAATATCAAATCTGCGATTTTATCTTCGACCGCAGACATTATTAATCGTTTCAATGGCCGGGCACCGAATACAGAATCAAACCCGTGTTCCGCCAACCATTTAACGGCGGTATCGGATACCTCCAATGTCATACGACGTTCAGATAAACGTTTTGCCAATTTGTTTAACTGGATTTGCACAATTGACGCCATAACATCTTTGCCCAATGAATTGAAAAACACAATTTCGTCAATTCTATTAATAAATTCTGGGCGAAAGTGATGCTTTACTGCATCCATATCCGGCAAATTACTGGTCATTATTATTATCGTATTGGTAAAGTTTACAATGTGTCCCTGGCCATCGGTTAAGCGGCCATCATCCAATATTTGTAAAAATACATTAAATACATCTGGGGCCGCTTTTTCGATTTCATCAAATAATAAAACCTGATATGGACGACGGCGAACACTTTCGGTTAATACCCCACCCTGCTCGTACCCGACATATCCTGGGGGACTGCCGATTAAACGCGAAACAGAATGTGGTTCCATATATTCACTCATATCAATACGGGTCATTGCCGTATCATCATTAAATAAATATTCCGCCAATGCTTTGGCAACCTCTGTTTTACCAACACCGGTTGGTCCCAAAAACATAAAAGAACCCGATGGTCTGTTTGGATCGGACAGCCCCGCACGTGAACGGCGAATTGCACGTGCAACAACCGATAATGCGGTATCTTGGCCTACAACCCGTTTACGCAATTGTTCTTCGATATTTAATAATTTTGCCTGATCTTCGACACTTAACTTATCTGCAGGCACCCCGGTCCAACGACTGACCACCGCCGCAATATGTTCGGGCAAAACCGTTTTATATTCTTTGGTTGCAGTATTCATTTTTTGAATTTTTTCTTCTAATTCTGGAATTTTACCATATTGTAACGCAGATGCCCGTTCATAATCACCATTGCGCATTGCGGTGGCAACCTCTGCCTTGGCGGCATCCAATGCCGCCATTGCGTCAGATAATCCTCGCATTTTTTCCTGTTCGGCCCGCCATACGGTTGTCATTTGTTGTGATTGTGCGTTGGTATCTTGGATTATTTTTTCTAAATCCTTTAAACGTTTTACAGATTCTTCGTCTTTTTCTTTTTTTAATGCCTGTTGTTCTATTTTTAATTGCATTAAATGTCGATCGATTTCATCTAACTTTTCCGGTTTTGATGCGATTTCGATACGAACACGTGCAGCCGCTTCATCCATTAAATCAATGGCCTTGTCCGGTAAAAAACGATCTGTGATATACCGATTCGATAATTTAACCGCAGAAACCAGTGCCGAATCGGAAATACGAACACCGTGATGGCCTTCGTATTTTTCTTTTAATCCACGCATAATTGAAATTGTATCATCAACCGTTGGTTCATCAACATACACGGGTTGAAAACGGCGTGCCAACGCGGGATCTTTTTCAATATATTGGCGATATTCATCCAATGTTGTTGCACCCAAACAATGCAATTCACCACGTGCCAACATTGGTTTTAATAAATTGCACGCATCCTTTGAACCTTCGCCTTTGCCGGCCCCAACCAATGTATGTAATTCATCAATAAATAAAATAATTTGACCGTTTGATTCTTTGACCGCCTTTAAAATTGCCTTAAAACGACCCTCAAATTGACCGCGGTACATGGCACCGGCCATCAATGCACCCATATCCAACGACAATAATTTTTTATTTAATAAAT
>JAZUKY010000006.1:0-10550 GCA_045643525.1 Candidatus Enterousia sp.
TATTGCCTGTTCTTTGCCTGTTCCTTTGTCCTTGGCAGAAACATGAACAATACCATTGGCGTCAATGTCAAATGAAACCTCTATCTGTGGAACGCCCATTGGGGCAGGGGCAATACCCTCTAAATTAAATTGACCCAATAATTTATTATCTTCGGCCATATCACGTTCACCCTGAAATACACGGATGGTCACAGCGGATTGGTTGTCTTCGGCTGTGCTGAATATTTGTGATTTCTTGGTCGGAATTGTTGTGTTGCGATCAATCATTCGTGTGAATACACCGCCACGTGTTTCGATACCCAATGACAATGGTGTAACATCCAATAACAAAACGTCTTTGACGTCACCCTTTAATACGCCACCCTGAATTGCGGCACCCAATGCAACAACTTCGTCTGGGTTAACACCTTTGTGTGGATCACGGCCAAAGAATTCTTTGACAACTTCTTGGACCTTTGGCATACGGGTTTGACCACCAACCAAAATAACTTCGTTAATTTGTGATTTATCTAAACCGGCATCTGCCAATGCACGTTTACATGGTTCGATTGTTTTTTGAATCAAATCATCAACCAATGATTCCAATTTTGCACGTGTCAATGTCGTGTTAAAGTGTTTTGGCCCCGTTGCGTCTGCGGTCAAGAACGGCAAATTAATATCTGCGGTGGCCTTGGATGACAATTCGATTTTAGCTTTTTCAGCGGCTTCTTTTAAACGTTGTAATGCCAATTTATCACCCGATAAATCAATGCCGGTTTGTGATTTAAATTCATCAATCAAGAATTTTAAAACACGTGCGTCAAAATCAGAACCACCCAATGCAGTATCACCATTGGTTGATTTTACCTCAAATACACCGTCAACAATTTCCAAAATTGAAATATCGAATGTACCACCACCTAAATCGTACACGGCGATTGTTCCGTTTTTATCCTTTTCCAAACCATATGCCAACGCGGCGGCGGTTGGTTCATTAACAATACGTAATACGTTCAAACCTGCAATGCGGCCGGCGTCTTTGGTTGCTTGGCGTTGTGAATCGTTAAAGTATGCAGGTACTGTAATAACGGCATCTGTTACCGGTTCGCCTAAATAATTTTCTGCGTCTTTCTTTAATTTTGCCAATACCATTGCAGAAATTTGTGATGGTGCATATTTTTTACCGTTGATTTCAACCCATGCGTCACCGTTATCACCCGCAACAATTTTATATGGTATACGTGCCGCAATTTCTTTGACTGCCGCACTGTCAAAACGTAACCCCATTAAACGTTTGATTTCATAAATTGTATTTTCTGGGTTGGTTACGGCCTGATTCTTGGCGGTAATACCAACCAATTGTTCATTGCTTTGCGTAATTGCAATAATTGATGGGGTTGTACGGCCACCTTCTGAATTTTCAATAATTTTTGGATCTGTGGCATCCATAAATGCCATTGCAGAATTTGTTGTACCTAAATCGATACCAATTACTTTTCCCATTTTTTACTCCTGTTAAATTATTTGCTTAGACACGATATAGTGAATAAAAAAACGTATTTCAAGACCACAGGAAAAAAATATTATATATTATGTGTGAAAAAATACCCAAGGTACGATTTATGTTGACAAAAAGTTTTTTTTATTTATACTTTGCGTGTACATAAAATATTAACCTGATTGAATTTAAGGAGCTAAATCATGGAATATAAATGTGTCGATGTAATAATGTATGGTAGCAAATACGGTAGAAAAATCACCCAAAAAGATTTGATTAAAAATAAACAACAATTGGTTGTATATGGTGATACGGTAATATGTAATGGTAAAGATATTTCAAACCGTAAAATAGCCGGAGATATAAAGTATGATATGATAAAATTTGAATTATTAAATTTGGACAGCAGTGTGAATTTTGTATATTTGGTTGATATTGCAAAGGTTTCACACAAAGCAACAGATGAATTGTTTGCAAAGATTCCTGATTGTTGTCGTTTTGACTTGGATGGGGATCGTCACAGATACACATTGGTGGTTGGTATCAGAAATTTTGAACAACAGGTTGTCTTTGATGAATGGGTTGAGAAAAATAAATTGAAACAAAAAAAATATTTAAATATTACGATGTCTAAACAGGCATAAACAGACAAAAACAATAAATTGATAAACCGGACAATTTGTCTGGTTTTGTTTATTAAATTTAATATAGTTGTATTTATGTAAAAAAAGACCGAACAATTGTTCGGTCTAAATAATTTATATTTAACAAATTATTTTTTTGCAGGTGCTGCCGCAGGTGCCGCTGCTTTGGCCGCATCGGCTGCATCTTCGGGCATTTTACCACCAATTGTTGCAAATGCTAATTCGGCCTGGTGCAGACCCAATTCGATACCATTTGGTAATACCAAATCTGAACCATGAACCGCATCGCCAATTGTCAAATTTGTTAAATCAATTGTAATTTTTTCTGGCATGTTTTGAACCAAACCACGTAATGCAACCTTACGTACTGCAAAGTTCAATACACCACCCAATTTTAAACCCTTGGATGTTTCGGCATTGATAACTTCGACCGGAACAACAACGTTTACAGGTTTGTTAACATCAATACGTTTGAAATCAGCGTGAATTACAACGTCAGATACTGGATGATATTGAATATCCATCAACATTGCGTTTTCTGTTTTGCCATTTGCGTTGATTTCGATTAATTTTGTCCGCAAACTTGGTGTTTTTAACAACATATCGAATTCATGACCATTTAACTCGATTACAACCGGTTCTTGTTTTTCACCATAGATTACAGCAGGGACATTTTTGCTTTTGCGGATGCTGCGTGAGGCCCCCTTGCCAGTACGTTCGCGAATTTCTGCGTTTAATTTAATAGACATTTTTTATCCTTTTTTGTTATGCACAACCTCCAAGGGTGTCGTGCAGGGTGTATTATTTACTAAAATGTTCGAAAAATCAAGGTTTTTTATTAACATGCCTTACGCAAAATCAGAAATCTGGCACGACCGTATTTTTTATCACGTAAAATTTCCCAACATGAATCCGGGGAAATAAAATTGGTGTCGTCCTGTTCCCATATCAATAGTGTGCCATTTTGGACAGTTTTTTCCAGTTTTTTTACAAATTGCCCCCCCAGTATGGCATCTGCGTATGGGGGATCTAAGAATATCAAATTGGAAATGGGACCATATTTTTGCAATACAGAAAACGCATCACAAATTTCAGTCTTGCCCATCGTTCCAACGGACAATGTTTCCAAATTACGGCGGATTGTTTTCATGGATGTGGCGGAAATGTCGGTAAAAATAACGTTCGCCATATTATATCGTGATAGACATTCGATACCAAAGGCACCACTGCCGGCGAACGCATCCCATACGGTAAATGGTAAACTAAAATCAATTAATCCCGATTCCAACATGTTGAACAGGGCGATTCTGGCCCGATTTTGGGTTGGTCGTGCCCCCGTTGGCAGTGCCAATTTTCGTCCACGATATTTTCCAGAAATAATTTGTAAATGTGAATCCATATCATGTATATTAAAACATTGCTGTTAATATGCCAAGGGGAAATTTATTTGCGTTTTTATTATGGGTAACATATAATCATTCGCATGAAAACGTTTAATGAACAGGTTTATGATATTGTTGCACGTATTCCCGCAGGGCGTGTTGCAACGTTTGGACAAATTGCCCGTATGATTGGACGGCCACGTATGGCCCGTTTCGTTGGTTATGCATCAAATAATAAAAACAGTTGGCATTTGCCGTGGCATCGTGTTGTGTTCAAAGACGGTGGTTTGTGTGGCGAACCGTTTCGTTCTGAACAATATCAGGCATTATTGGACGAGGGGGTGAAATTTGATAACGAAGAACGGGTGTTAATTGATAAATATCAATGGGATCCTGAAAATGAAAACATACCAATGGATTTACGTGATATGCCGTTTGTTTTCTGAATTAAAAATCCCCAGATTGGGGATTTTTTAATTGTTTTTATTTGGTGTATGTATTTTTTTGAAAATCGTATCGGCGTCTAAATTTTTAAATGTTAAAAACCATGCACGTACATCAATGTCGTTTTTTTTATTGTTTTTTCGTTCACGCATCCCGATGGCTGTTGCCGGTGCCGGTAATACCACAGGTTTTCCCGGTTCCCAATCAACGGGTGTTGATACTTTGAAATCATCGGTTGTTTGCAGGGCAATTAATAAACGCATTATTTCGGCCATATTACGTCCGTTTGATGCGGGATAATATAGAATTGCCCGAATTATGCCGTTCGGGTCAATTATAAATACGGCCCGAACGGTTTTGGTCGAAGATGTTTTTGGATGTATCATACCATACATTTTTGCGATATGCATTTGTATATCATCGATTACGGGAAAAGTTATTTCTGTATATTTTCCATCATTATCTTCAATTTCACCAATCGCATCCAGCCATGCCAAATGACCGGTTAATGTTCCGATGGATAATCCCACAGGTTCCGCATTTAAATTGTGAAATTCATCCAAGTGTTTTTGAAATGCCATAAATTCAGTTGTACATATTGGTGTAAAATCGGATGGATGTGAAAAAAATATTATCCATTTTCCCGCAAAATCGTCCGGAAAATTAATTGTACCATTTGTTGATTGTGCGGTAAATTGTGGCGCAGTATCACCAATTAATGGCATTGATAATGTATTTTCATTATCGTTGTTGTTACAATATTGGCAATCAGTAAACAAATCGTGCATTTTATTTTTCCCATTGTTTGTTAATACGATAAGTACGCTAGCACCCGAAAAAATTTTTTTACACAGGAACCTATTCTTGGAAAAATACGCATAAAACGATAAATAAAACTTTGTTCTTGATAAAACGTGCAAAGCATTTAATAATTAGTCGTGAATGGAAATAAAGGAATATTAAAAATGAAACGTTCTGATATTGTACGTACAATACAGGTACAATTCAAACATATGCGTGCAAATGATGCCGCCGCTATATTGGATACTGTGGCCGATCATATGATTGAATCTGTGGCAAATGGTGATCGTATAGAAATTCGTGGTTTTGGAACATTTCAACCACGTGCACGTGCAACCAAAATTGGATATAATCCGTGTACAGGCAAACCAATGGAGTTGCCTGCAAATACGACAATTTTATTTAAACCCAGTCGTGAATTAACAAAAGAAATGAACGAGTAATAAGATGTTATTTGGTAAAAAATCTGGTTTTAAAAACGATGATCGTGGACGTTATGAACGTGTACGTCGTTTAATGTGGATAAAATGTGAATCGTGTGGGCGTTTGGTATACTATAAAGATTACAAGGATAATCATTATATTTGCCCACGGTGTGGCCGGGCATTTATTATGAGCCCAAAACAACGATTTGATTTGTTGTTTGATAATAATGAATGGACTCGGTTTGTTTTACCAACGGTATCAGACGATCCATTAAAATTTGTTGACCGTCGCCCATATGCAGAACGTTTGGCCGAGGCCCGTGCCGATACTGGTTTTCGTGATGCCGTAACCACTGCGGATGGGACAATTGGTACGATACCAACAACAATTTGTGTGTTAAATGGTGATTTTTTAATGGGGTCCATGGGGCGTGCGGCCGGTGATGGCATTGTGGCCAGTATGGAACACGCCATTGAAAAACGTCAACCATTTATTATGGTCACGGCCAGTGGTGGTGCCCGTATGCATGAAAATATATTATCATTGATGCAAATGGCCCGTACAACGGCCGCTGTGAACCGTTTAAATGCGGCGGGGATACCATATATTGTTTTGTTAACTGATCCAACGTTTGGTGGCGTTACGGCATCATTTGCAATGTTGGGTGATATTCATATTGCAGAACAGGGGGCCCGTATTGGTTTTGCCGGTCGTCGTGTTATTGAACAAAATATACGTGAAAAATTGCCATCAAATTTCCAAACAGCCGAATATCTGTATGAACATGGTATGGTTGATATGGTTGTTGCACGTGCGGATTTGCATGACACATTGGTAAAGATATTAAATGTTTTAACAAAACAAAACAAAGAACCCAAGGTTATAAATGTTCAAACGCCGCCGGTTGATTTGTCTAAAAAAATACGTGGTATGGGTGAAACCGATGCCTATGACAAGGTTTTAATGGCACGTAATGAAAACCGCCCACATTTCTTGGATTATATTGATGGTATTGTGGATGATTGGACATATTTGGCGGGGGATCGTACATTTGCCGAAGATGCAGCCATGGGCAGTGGTATTGGTTTTTGGCGTGGTATACCGTGTGTAATAATTGGCCAGGAACAGGGACGTACAATTGAAACACGTCAACATCACAGATTTGGTATGGCAAATCCAGATGGTTATCGCAAGGCTGTACGTATGATGCAATTGGCTGAAAAATTTAATTTACCGTTAATTTCATTGTTTGATACCGCCGGTGCTTTTGCCGGGCGTGAGGGCGAAGAACGTGGTCAATCCCAGGCGGTGGCGGCATCGATTGCAATGGGATTACGTATGCGGGCACCGTATATTGCTGTAAATGTGGGCCAGGGTGGATCTGGTGGTGCAATTGCAATTGGAACCGGTGACAGGGTTTTAATGATGGAAAATGCAATTTATTCTGTAATTGCACCCGAATCATGTGCCAGTATTTTATGGAAAGATAACAAATTCAAAGCCCAGGCGGCCCAGGCAATGAAATTGACGGCCCGTGACATGGCGGATTTGAATGTTATTGATCAAATCATAAATGAACCGGCCGGTGGTGCACATACCGATTGGCAGGCCACAATGGAATTGTTGGCCAATGCGGTTGCAGAAAATATTATTGCGGTTCAGCAGATACCGGTTGAAGATTTACCAACACGTCGTGCAGAAAAATTTATTGCAATGACACGTGATGTTGAAATATATCAACCTGAACATAAATCTGAAGAGCAATAAGAATTTTTATCCCCCAAAGATTCAATCTTTGGGGTGTTTTTTTACTTTACACAAAATTAATAATATCATACAATATATGCATCAGAATAAACAAAGGATGGAATGATGGCACAAAAAAATGCTAAAAAAGCACCTGTTAAAAAAACAGCAGAAAAAAAAGCAACAATTGTAAAGGCAACTGCAAAGAAAACAATAACTAAAAAGACTGTTGCGACCAAGGTTGCACCAAAAAAAATTGATGAATGTGCATGTGGTTGTGGATGTGAATGTGCAAAACAACATGGCACGTGTGAATGTTGCAAAAATATGCGCCGTGTAATTATCAGAAAATTAATCATAACACTAATTATTTTTTCTTTGGGTTTTGTATCCGCAAAATTGACATGTTGTTGTCATAAAAAATCTGCATTTCGTGGCCCACGTGTTGAATTTGTTAATGGTTGTTTAAATCCGGCCAGTGTAAAATGTGACCATATGCGTGAAATTTTGCCAGAAATTGATGCTAATAATGATGGTTGTGTATCACATGATGAATGGAAGGCTGCACGTCCAAAAATGCGTGGTGGTAATATCGTTCGTGAAACAGAACACGAAGCGGATATTATACCTGTTGAAAACAAAGATGTTGTTGCAGAATAACAAATGTAACAAAAGAACGAAAAATGCCCCCAATATGGTGGGCATTTTTTGTGTTAAAAACATAATATGTTTGGAACGATATTTGACAAATTGTAAATAATGGTTTGTTTTTTATCTCGCAAAAATAATGGACTAGGTGATGGCCAGTAAAAATAATAACATAAAATCTTTGGATGATTTCGTTGCGGTTACGAAAACCAAGGGTGAAAATCCGATTGTAACAGGGTATATTCATGCAAAAAAATTAATTAATTTGTCCGAAGAAGACATGATGTTATTGTATGATGAAATTGTGGCGGCGGCCCGTCGTGCTCAGGCACAATACTATAAACGTATCAAATGATTATGTGTTTATAAAATTGAAAAATTGTTTTTTCATGCTTGCAATTCATAGACCAATTGGTTATAATACCAAACGCAACCACACGGAGCGTTGGCAGAGTGGTAATGCAGCGGATTGCTAATCCGTGACCGTGTTATAGCGGTCCATAGGTTCGAGTCCTATACGCTCCGCCAGATTTTGGCTGTTTTTAGCCATTTTTTTTGTTCTTATTTGGTTTTATGTTGAGAATTTAAAATTGGTAAAATCAGGCAAAATTTGGAGTTTTTGAGCAAAAATTGGCACGTTTTTTGCACAGTTTTTGCACACAAAAAAGCAAACACATGTTAAACAAAAATTTGTTACGTTCTAAATGAGGAGAAATTATGAAAACATTACTTATTTTTATTGTGAGACTGTTTTTTACAGTTTTTGCTTTGGGATTATTTTTTATATCAATATTGTCCTTTGTAGGTTCTTCATCATTTTTGTTACATTTATATGATGGTTTTGGTGTATTAAATAACATACTTTATGGTATAGGATGTATTATTGGAGCTGTGATACCATTAATATTAGCTTGGTATATTGGAAAACTACAAATAATTTGGTGGAAAAAATTTTTAAGTGAAGAGTGATTTTTTATTGAAATGTGACTTTGGTTTTTTTATTGATTTGTATCCAATCTTGAAATATTTCTTGTAATTGTTTAAAATCATCCGTATCAAAAGCATCTCCAGTTACGGTTAAAACCTGGTATTTTTTCTATAATGTCTGGGTGAATATGGATATTGTTTGATGAATTATTTAAATTATTTATTTTTTTTATGTTTTTGTCCTTTGTTTGTATACTAATCGGATCAGGGGTTGAAGAAAATACGATTTCTGACTGTTGTTTATTTTTTATGTTTTGATCCGGTACTAAAATATTTGATTCGTTTTCGATATTAATTTGTTGTAAATTCTGATTGCTGATTAGGTGCGTACGTTGCCATGTATTATAAGTATCGCATTTTGACAGTTCTATCCAGTCATCGGCATTCGTACTTTTATTGTCCCGCACGCAGGTTGATACAATACTTGATATCCTTGTCTTGAGACTTGCGTTTATCTTTGAGAACTAATTTTTCAAACCATACAGTGTCATCTTCAAAATAAAAATACAATCGTTGAACCTTATATATTTTGTCGCGGCGTATTGCAAAGCGATGAATTCCATCATGTTCAACACCGTAAGCGCTTCGGTTTGTTATGTATGACATTGCTTTTGGTGTTGATGAATTTTCTATGTTATTATTTAAGTCTTGTAAAAGATAAAAAGTATCTTCTTTTATCATCGGATTTAATTTCGAATCTTCCAATGTTTCGACAACATCTTTATACAATTTTATCTTCATGAAGTTAATCCTTTTTAAAGAGAGAATAATACAAAAATACAATTAGTCAATATTTTTTAAAGATTATTATTCGTTTGCAAATAAATCTGTGATTTATTAACATTTTGACATAAAAGTGTAAAGGAAAGCAGTTATGAATATCAGATTATTTAATACAATGTCACGTCAGGTTGAGGATTTTAAGCCGTTGGTCCCAGGTCAGGTCGGTTTTTATTCCTGTGGTCCAACGGTATATCATTACACCCATGTTGGCAATTTACGCACATTTATTCATAACGATATATTGAAACGAATGTTCATTGAAAACGGCTTTACCGTTCATCACGTTATGAATATCACCGATGTTGGACATCTAACAAATGATGATGACGACAGTGGCCAAGATAAAATGGAAAAGGGGGCCGCCCGTGATAATAAATCTGTATGGGATATTGCCAAATTTTATAAAAATGAATTTTTGCGTGACATTTCTGATTTGAATATTTTACCGCCAACAGATATGCCACACGCAACAGATTATATAAACGAACAAATCGAATTGGTAAAAAAATTGGAAAAAATGGGGTATACGTATGAAATCCCAGGCGATGGCATTTATTATGACACATCAAAATTTCCAGAATATGGTAAATTAACCGGCGGAACACTGGCTGGAAATCAGGCAGGGGCTCGTGTAGAATTTAATCATTTAAAACGTAATTTAACCGATTTTGCGTTATGGAAATTTTCACCAACGAATGAAAAACGTCAAATGGAATGGGACAGCCCATGGGGAATTGGTTTCCCAGGTTGGCATGCAGAATGCAGTGCAATGAGTATGAAATTATTAGGCAATCATTTTGATATCCATTCTGGGGGCGAAGATTTGGCACGCATTCATCACACAAATGAAATCGCCCAATCCGAACCAATAACCGGCGCCCCATGGGTTTCATATTGGATCCACAGCAGTTTTTTATTAGATAAAACCGGTGAAAAAATGAGTAAATCCAAAGGCGAATTTTTGCGTTTAGAGTCTATACGTTCACGTGGAATTGATCCAATTGTATATCGTTATTTGATAACATTGGGACATTTTCAGACACAATTGGCATTTTCGTGGGATGCGATGGATGCGGCGGGGGCCGGATACAAAAATATTATACGCCGTGTTGCGGATTTTATGGCGGATAAAAATGGTGGTGATTTAATGCCAGATGTATATTCTGGGTGGCACGACAAAATATTGTCTGCCGTGTCGGATAATTTAAAGAC
>JAZUKY010000007.1:0-18576 GCA_045643525.1 Candidatus Enterousia sp.
CAGGTTTTGGTGTATGATATCCAGACTCGCATTCTACACTGGGGGTACATTCATCATTAGTGTTATGCGTTATTGATGCACTTGCTACACCAGAACCTAAAGTAGTAAAGCTTTTACAACTACGTATTGAACAGTGATACATAACATAGCCGGAATTAGCAGTAGATTCTCTGCCCCAACCGGGCGTATACCACTCATCGACATAAGTCGATGCATTGGAACATGCTGTACATTGAGAGCTTGCAGTTGCCCCTTTACTACTTGTTGTTTTTCCGTTTTCACATACAGTACACTCTGATTGGCCAGTACTACTGTTATATGATCCCACTGGACAGGCTGTACATGTTGACGAACTTGTTCCATTTGGTGTATCACTGTATGTTCCCTTATCACAGGCATGTCTTTCAAAATCGTTTGCAGGTGAATAATACCCCATTTCAGTCAAAATACAGGCCCCCGTCCACAAATTCTTTAATGTGTGGGAATATATACGACCGGCTGTTTTATCGTATTTAGCACCTGTTGAGGGATTGCCACTGGCATTTGAATAATAACCCGCATCACAAGAAAATTTACTTGTATCAATCCGACATCCAAAAGAGTCAGTCCCGTTGCCATTATAACCGTACGTATCTGCATATCCACCTTTACCATCTGGATCAACATAACACCAGATAGCAGTATTTGTATTAGAAAAACTTGAATGATACGGCCTATATGTATCAACTTTTATGATTGCATAACATCCACCTTTGGTATCATGGATCGTGCTTGATGTATAATACTTCAACCCAGAAAATAAAGTAGTCCCAGTGTAACTGCTGTTTATAGCTGTTGCAGTCCTTTCATCCCAACCCGGACACTCTTTACATTCTGTTTGCCCTGTTTGATCAGTATAGTTGGGACCAGTACAGGCGGTTTGGCTGCTTGCACCTTCGCTCGACACATAATATCCCTTGGACGCCTTCTTACATGATGGTTGGCCTGTTTGGTCTTGATATGTACCGGCAGTACACTTTATTTTATCCTTTCCACCAGGACAATAATATCCCTTTGGACATGTTATGCAAGCATTCGCGCCAGCTTCACTGTATTTACCAGCATCACAGGGTAAACATGCACTGGATGCCTTACTGCCGGTATTTGGATTGTATGTACCAGCCCGACACGCTGTACAGGAAGCGTTACTTACCGTATCTTTGTAATAACCGGCAGAGCATTCTTCGCACTTCTTAGTTCCATCTACAAGTTCTTTATATGTAAAACCTCTTCCACATGCACATTTACCATCTGGTGCATTTTTATCCAATTCCGCCCCGTCTACATCGCATTTACACGCACCATCGGCATAGTGTCTGTTATCGGAATCACGACAAAAACACCCCTGGGCATTTGACGAAACATCGTATCCAGTTTTACACACACAAATATTACTAGTTGTAACTGTTGTTCCAGAAACCACCCCTTCTGTAGCTATCTCACCAAAGTTGTCTATATCACATATTTTGTAAGAACCGTTTTCTCCGGATTTTGGTTCAAGTATTTTATCAATTAATTTTTCTTTATCCGTTTCAGAAATATTTAACGTCCGTTCATTCGAACACGCGATATTCCCATTACCAGAATAATACACACCGTAGCCAAGATTGCAAACACACATGCTGTTCTCATAAAGCAAACCAGTACTATAACAATTGGCATTATTATCAGGCTTTTTGCCCAAACAAATCGCAGGGTTTGTTTTAGAGTTTTCTGCACTGCATTCATTATTACCGGTACCTGCATTCCCTGTTCCACCACCGGTACTGCCGCTGGTGCTTTTTTTTTCGGGATATATGGGAGCTTTTTCATCCCCGTTCCCTTTAAGCACATACATACTAGTATCTGCATACATTCTACTAGCTACGTAGGCATTGCACTTTTCGTCATCAGAACCATGTAAATTCGAATTCCTTAACGGGTCAGTCAGCACTGTTCCACAGTCGTCTTTTACCTTTAAACAATAATACAGGTATGTTTTGCTGTTTGTGTCGATATCGAACCCAGAACATTTTTCTGGATTTTCCTCACATGGACACGTACCACCAAAAGCCATCGATACAAACAATATTCCCAACATGGGGATAATAAAAATTTGATTTATTACTTTGCTCATGCAAATGATGATACAAAAATATAGAATATATTTGCAATAATTTTTTTGTTGAACATAAAAAATCCCCCACAATGGGGGATTTTTTATGTTTATTTTTATTGTTTTAACGGGCATGATATCCGACAATATAACCAAAACCGGCCAATGCGGCACTGTCCGCAGGAACCTGCGATGCGACACCAGGTTTTGTATTTATCGCACCCTGCCCCTTAATTTTTGATGATAAATTCATTCTTTCTTCTAAAAATTTTCTAGTAATCGTCAAACTTTCTGCGTCTAATACTCTGAAATCACCAACCGAAATCAAATTAACTTCTTTGGTTGTTTGATCATTAACCAATCCCTTTAAATGGTCAATATCACGAATAATTTTTATATCATTTTTTACACCACCACGTCCTTCTTCTATCAATCCATCTTCTGTGGTTGGATAAAAATGATAATTATAAACCTCGGTTGGGATAATTTCGGGTTCAACATCATCTTTTTCACATGATGTGGTGGTCATGCCGGCAACCGTTGCCGCCAATGCCATTGCGGCATTACGCATTTTATATGGTAAAACTTTTTTGAATACGTTTTGTTTCATTTGTTTGCTCCTTTTTAAACAGATGTATTTTTTTCTGTTTAATGTTATTATAATAAAAATATTTTATTTGTCAATATTTTTATAAATGTTGTCAAATTATTTTTATTTCCGATATTGCGGTTTCTATTTTTTTCATTTGTTCTGCGTCAAAACGGCCCAAAACCCAATCGGCGGGCGAAATTTTTAATTCCAAATCACGCGGATGTCCGATACCGATTCGAAACCGTTTATAATCACGTCCAACCGCCCCATCAATTGATTTTATACCATTGTGGCCCGCACTGCCCCCACCAATTTTTGTGCGAATATCACCAATTTGCAAATCCATATCATCATGAATCACAATCAAATTTTCCAACGGAATTTTATAATATGCCATTAATGGCCGCACCGCATCACCGGATAAATTCATAAATGTTTGTGGCATTACAAATATAACCCGGCGTCCATCAATCATCACCGTTGTAGTACGTGCATTATGTTCGGTTTTCCACGTTGCATTACAGCCGGCCAAATATTGAACCGCCATAAACCCAACATTATGACGGGTACGAATATATTCATTTCCCGGATTTCCCAACCCAACAATTAAAACAGGTTTATTTTCTTGCATATATTGTTACCTTTTTATTATCATCATATCATATAATCACATAAAAAGGAGATTAAAATGAAATTAAAATCAACATGTGTATTAACCATTGCCGGTGTTTTGGGCATGGCCGCAAACGCAAATGCCGGTGTTGTTGCCGATATTTATGGTGGAACGGTTGTTGGTTTGGGCGGCCAGACCATTCACACAGAATTTTTTAATGATACAATAAACAAAGATTATTCAACACAAACATTTGGTGCCATTTTCGGTGTTGATATTCCCCTGTTACGGGCCGAAGCTGAATACAACTATATCAATGCGGATAATTTATCAATGAATTTGGCCGCAGTTAATGGTTATGTAAAAATGCCAACCGCATTGATTAAACCATACATTGGTGCCGGTGTTGGTATTGTATTTAACGCAGATGATAAAAAATTAAACACTGATATTGATTCAACCGCCGCATACCAGGCAATGTTGGGTGCGACATTGGATTTGCCAATTTTACCCGTTAAATTCGATGCCGAATTGCGTGGTTTATATATTCCAGACATCGTTGACGCACGTGGAATAAATGCCGATATATATCAATATGATGTTCGTGTAAAAATACGTTATGTATTTTAAAATAAAATAACGTAAATATTTAAACAAATTGGGGCGGTAATGGCCGCCCCAGTTTTAATAATGGCGAAATATGGGGTGATATAAAAATGCTGACGTTGATTGATGGAAATTCTTTGTTATTTCGTGCATATTATGGCGTTCACAGTAATCTGTGTCGCAGTGATGGTACACCAACCGGGGCGGTATATGGTTTTATCAACATGATTTTGCCCGTATTACATGCCGCAAATGCAAACGATTCGTTTATATGTGTATTTGATGCATCCCGCCAAACATTTCGTCAAAATATTTATCCCCAGTACAAGGCCAATCGGGGCGAGACGCCCGCCGATTTAATTACTCAATCGGCCATGGTACGCAGTGCATGTGCCGCAATGGGCATCCCCGTATTATGTATCCCAGGGGTCGAGGCCGATGATGTTATTGCAACATTGGCAAAAAACAATTGTAATATTATCGATTCGACCCGCATTATTACCGGTGACAAAGATTTAATGCAATTGGTGTCCGATTGTGTATTTTTATACGACGGCATGAAACAACGTGAAATACGCACGCCACAGGTATTTGAAAAATTTGGTGTATCACCGGCCCAGGTTGTTGATGTCCAATCATTAATGGGGGACACATCCGATAATGTTCCCGGCGTTCCCGGCATTGGCCCCAAACGGGCCGCCGAATTAATTAATCAATTCGGTTCATTGGATAATTTATACGAACACATAAATGATGTAAAAAACGAACGTATTCGCAATTTATTATATGACAATCGGGAAATGGCATATATTTCACAAAAATTGGTTCAATTAAAAACCGATGTTGATTTAAGTGGTCTGGAAATTACCCCATTTGTTTTTGATACCCCAAATGCGTTAAAATACATAAACGAAAAATTGGAAAGCAAATCGTTGGCCGCCAAAATTGAAAAAATGTTTCCAATTGAAAATTATACACCAAATCAATCGGCAACATTTCAATTTGCCGCGTCCGTTTGTCCAACCGATATTGACACATTAAATCCCCCCACCACCCCATCCAACACACCGAAAATGACGTGGGAAGTAATTAATACGTCAACACAATTGGATACGTTTTTATCACATGTACAAAATATTATCGCAATCGATACCGAAACAACCGGTTTAAATCAAATGACCGATAAAATGGTTGGAATATCAATTGCCACCAATGGTACACATGGTGCATATATACCATTACGCCATCAAATATCTGGGGATGATTTGTTTTCCGATAATACATTGGCACCCAATCAAATGTCCATAACAACGGTTTATGAAAAATTACGCCCAATATTAAAAAATCCCAATATTACCAAGGTTGGACATAATCTGAAATACGATTTACATATCATGGCAAATGATGGTTGGAATACAACCGAAATTGCACCAATTGATGATACAATGTTATTATCATATGCATTGTATGGCACGCAACATGGCCACAGTTTGGACGAATTGGCATTACGATATTTGGGTCATGAAAACATTTCATTTACATCATTATTTGCCCCAAAAACACGTGATGAAAATATGCATTTTGAAAAATTATCAATTGATAATGCCGCACCATATGCCGCCGAAGATGCCAGTGTTTGTTTTGCATTGCATGAATTTTTACGTTCAAAATTAAATTCAAACGATACATTACGTAAATTATATGAAACCTGTGATTTGCCGTTGATGCCGATTTTATTTCAAATGGAACGTACGGGTGTAATGGCAAACAAATCCGATTTTCAAAAATTATCGGGGGTATTTCATACACAATTGGAACAATTGGGACAACAAATATATGATTTGGCGGGACATGAATTTAATATCGCCAGCCCCAAACAACTGGGCACGGTATTATTTGATGAAATGGGATTGCCGGAAAATAAAAAACGTTCCACAGATGCCGAAACATTAACGGAAATGATTGACAGTCATCCAATTATTGACAAAATTTTACAGTGGCGTTCGGTGGCAAAATTGGCGGGAACGTATGCAGATGCCCTGCCACGGCAAATCGGCAATGATGGCCGGATTCATACAACATATTTGCAAACCAGTACCAATACAGGACGCCTGTCCAGTCGTGATCCAAATTTGCAAAATATTCCAATAAAATCCGAATTGGGTGAAGAAATCCGAAAATGTTTTGTTGCCCCCGATGGTCGTGTATTAATTTCGGTTGATTATTCACAAATTCAATTGCGTTTGTTGGCGGATGTTGCCAATGTAAAAACATTCCGTGATACATTCCAAATGGGGGCCGATATACATGAACAAACCGCACGAAAAATTTTCAATATTGCGGATAACAATCCCGTTCCACGTGATTTACGTCGTGCCGCAAAAACTGTAAATTTTTCAATTATATATGGGATTTCATCATTTGGACTGGCCGGGCAATTGGGAATTGACAGAACATCGGCCCAACAAATTATAAATTCATATATGGCAGGATTGCCAGAAATTCGTGAATATATTGATGCCACCAAAGAATTTGCAATGCAAAACGCATATGTATTAACCCCATGGGGCCGCCACATTGCATTGCCAGAGGTTAAGAATCCACGCATGCGTGCGTATGCAATGCGTGCCGCAATAAATGCCCCCATTCAAGGATTCGAAGCCGATTTAATGCGACGTGCAATGATTATAATTAATGAACGCATTATAAAACCAAACCAATCCGTAATACGCATGATTATGCAGGTTCACGATGAAATGATATTCGAATGCGATGAAAACGTGGCACAACAAATGGCACAACAAATCCAATATGAAATGGAACATGTAACAAATTTATCCGTTCCATTACGTGCAGAATACGTTATTGGTAAAAAATGGGGAAAATAACACCCCATTTTTTTCAAATATTTCTTATTTTATATATTGACAAACAAAATAATTGTGTTATATATTTTACATCATTAAAAAATATAGGAGAACACATATGGCCTTTGATATACAGGCAACATATTTAAATAATGCCCCAAAAACACCCGCAGAACGCCAAAATCGCATAACTGATTTGATCGCCGGTATAGTCGGACATAAAAGATAAAAACATTTAAATTATAGGGTATCAAATGATTAAAAATTTAATTTACGTACCGTCAAACCTGTTTGATTGTGTATCAGCACAAATAAACCCCAAAGAAGTTGGTAAAAACGGGGAGTATAATTTTAAATCGGGCAATACATCAAAAAAATCATCAATGACCAGATATGCAAAAACATGTTCGATATTTGTATGCAATAATCGATTATACCATATTGCACCGGAAACGGCAGATTTCACAAATCTGAAAAGCACCGTAAAAGATATTGTATACGAGACATTAGAAAAGGATGGTTTTGCGGACGTTTTTGTTATTGGTGGCAAAAAGGGAAACAATGACAGTGAACGATTGTTTTATGACATTGGTAATTTCAGTGTTGATGCCGGTGCTGATTTAACAATGATTGGATTAAAAAACGTTCCTGTGGACGTATTTCCATACCCCGTAGATGCGGTTTTAAAAACCAATCAAAATCAATTAATTTTTACCCAGGAATATAATTATAATATGGAATATGACATATCACAAAGTCCAAAATATATTATTGACCATTTACAAACATACTATGATTATATAGAAATCTGTCCGAAACATATGTTATCCGCAGAATTTAATACACAAAATCTGTTTAAAAAACTTAATGTCAAATCCAAATAAATCGTCGGATTTGTATAAAATGGGACATTGTCCCATTTTTTTACCCGTTTATAACATTATACAAAAAAATAACACCCATCAAAAATGGGTGTTATTTTTTTATTCAAATTCACAACAAACCTAGGCTATTTTTGCAGCCTTCTTTGTCAAACGTGATATTTTGCGTGCCGCACGCTTTTTTGGCATAACCTTGCCTGCTGATTTCATAATACGACTTTCCGCAGAACGAACCGCAGCTGTTGCAGCGACTTTATCCCCAGATTCAATTGCAACCAATGCCTTTTTAGTTGCTGTTTTAACCGCACTGCGGCGTGATGTATTAACAGCATTTTTCTTTGCCGTTACTAAAATTCTTTTTTCAGATGACTTATGATTTGCCACGTTATTTTCCTTTTATTTTTTAAAACTTTCTGTTATTTTATAGAAATCAAACATAAAATCAAGGAAAAATCACATGTTATATGCAATTTGTATAATTATTTCTTATTTTTTGGGCTCCATCCCCATGGGATTGATATTGACACGCCTGGCCGGCAAGGGGGATTTACGCCAAGTTGGCAGTGGTAATATCGGCGCAACAAATGTTATGCGTGTTGGCGGATTGCGTATGGCGGGATTGGTGTGGATATTGGATATGGCCAAGGCCATTTTGGCCGTATTAATCGGCACCGTGGTTGTTGGCGACACATTTGGTGCATGGTGTGGTTTTGCCGCAATTGTTGGGCATTGTTACCCTATTTGGTTAAAATTTCATGGTGGCAAAGGGATTTCGTCACTGTTTGGTGTTCTGTTATCAATCAGCCCACTGTCATTTATAATATGTGGGATTGAATGGTTGATTGTTGCATTGGGAACCGGTTATTCATCATTTGGTGCGGTTGTTGCATTTTGTGTAATGCCAATTTTGGGATTTGTAATTAATACACAAATTGGTTTTGTATTTTTGGCAATCGGCCTGCTTTGTTTATGGCGTCATCGCGGTAATGTTAAACGGTTATTAACAGGGACCGAATCAAAAATTGAATGGAAATGGAAAAAATAACCAATGTTTTTGTACCTTGTATTATAAATAAAAATGTGATATAATAATACGCATCAAAGGACGGGAAAATTATGAACAAAATTGTTTCTTTTATTGCAATCAGCCTGTTGTTATCACCCGCATTTGCGGCAACCCAGGCCCAGCAGACACGTCGTGCATCAACAACGCAATTTAATCAATTTGCACCACGCACCAATCGTGCCAGCCAGCCATTTATCAATAATCAACAGGTATCCAGTGGGGTTACAATTACCGATGAACGCGAAGCAGAACGTTCCGCATGTATAAACAACAATGTTGGCGTTGGCAATACATTTGTTTGGGCATCAAAATTAAGTGATACCAGCAATTATTCCACAATGGTCGAAGATACAGAAAATCCGGACAACAACACATGTTTTGTTCGTGTTGAATTAAAATCGACCGATTCGGATATCAGTGTTTCCGATATATCTGCAAAATATTATGAAATGGGCCAAAGCATCACATGTGGTGATTGGGTTGACGAAAATAAAATGAAAGATCGTATTTTGGATGCCAAGAAAACTGCCCGTGTATGGGGTACAGTTGGTGCGTCTGTTGGTGGTGCCGGTTTGGGTGTTGGTGCCATGGAATTATTTGGTAATAAAATGATTGGTGGCGATGTCGAAGGACAATACAGCCTGAGTGGCAGCGAATTATTGGTCAGTCAAATCAAAGATCTGGGAAATTCCAGTGAATTTTGTAACAATTTGAAAGAATTGAAAAACGCCTGTAAACAGAATCCATCTTTGGACGCATGTAAATCTGATAATAATCAGTACGACGGTACAAAAAAGATTACACAGTGGGGTGGTTATTTTACAGACGCCAATATAAAGGCATTATGTAATTTGTAAAGGTAGAATATGCCCCTGTCGGGGCATTTTTTTTGCAAAACGCTTTCTTTGAAACATGAATTTATTGTATACTGCCTGTGCAATGTATGAAATATTGAATAAATTATTGTTACTACGAACACCTGGCATAGGTCCGGCAAAATATACCCAATTAATAAATAAATTTGGTGATGCAAATGCGGCCGTCGAATCAATGGCAATATCTGCCGATGTCAAAGATATGGTTATGCGTGAAATAGAATACACATCACGAATCGGTGCCGTATACATATGTGATACAGATAAATTATATCCAGAACAATTACGAAATGTAAAAAATCACCCACCCGTATTGGTGGCACGTGGTAATACAGATACATTAAAACATCCCACAGTATCAATTGTTGGGACACGTCACGCAACAATAACAGGAATGGAATTCGTTTCCAATTTGGCCCAAAAGTTCGCAGAAAACGGTTTCTCTGTTGTATCGGGAATGGCAATTGGAACAGATACGGCTGCCCACCGCGGTGCATTAAATACAATCGGTAACACACAAACAATTGCCGTATTGGCGGGTGGCGTTGATTATATATGGCCAATAGAAAACGAATCATTATACAATCAAATAATAGAACGTGGCCTGATTATCAGTGAAATGCCCGTTGGGTTCAAACCAAATAACACAAATTTCGTTCAACGAAATCGCTGGATTGCAGGAATCGGGGAAAAATTAATCTTGGGCGAAGCCGATACAAATTCGGGCAGTATGCATACCGCCCGATTCGCCGCAGAATATGGTCGTAAAATTTATGCAATTCCATCACACCCATCCGATTCACGTGCAATGGGGCCTAATTCATTGATTAAGGCCGGAATTGCCGAATTATGTATCGGAATTGATGATTTTTTTGAAAATACATCAAAGACGTGCCACATACAAAAAAATTCAAAAAAATCCGACACACAAATATCGTTGATTGACCATTTGGGAACAATTCCTGTGTCTGAATCTGTATTGGCACAAGTTGCCCAAAAAACAATTTCGGAAATCAAAAGTGATCTGGTTGTATTAGAATTACAGGGTTTAGTGCATCGTGTTGATGGAGGTTATGTTCGTGCATGAATAAAAAATGTATATACACTGTATATACAAAGTGCCAGAAAACAGGCAAAAAAACGAATCGTTGTCAAAAAATAAATGTTCAAAAATTGTTTAACAAATTGTTGCAAAACGAATTTTATATTCTAAATTGTAGGCATATCCGAACGACAGGAAAGGAAGAAAGGCAAAATCATCTGACATTACAAAAGTGTTCAGCATTTTTATGCAGGTGATTTTTGCAGCCTGATTGGGATATAGGAACAGGGAATTGAAACCAAGGGGGATAAACGATGCAGGCACTGGCGACAAAACAAACAGCAAATGTTACAGAAATCAAAGAAGCAATTGCTGCGAAAATGGATTGTGCCACGTTTACATCTTGGATTGCCCCATTAAATTTTGAAATTGTTGATAATTGCTTGGTTTTGGGTGCACAGAATCGTTTTTCTGCTGATTTTATTTCCAGTGTACACGCAACAACATTAAATTCAATTGTGGCTGATTTTGGTTTAACATTAAAAATCTGTGTTCATACCGCAAATTCACAACAAACAAAAAACGTTGCAAATGATAACGCACGTCAATCATATACACCAGCACCAATTGCAGAAAAAAAATCGTCTGAATATTTTGATAATTTCGTTGCATCTGATGAAAATGCATTTGTTTTGTCAGCATGTAAAAAAATTGCATCTGGGGCGGTATCTTTTTCACCATTGTTTATATATGGAAATGCCGGTTGTGGTAAATCAATGTTGGCCAAATGCATTAACGATGCATCAACAGGTCGCACAATTATGATGACTGGTGGCCAATTTGTCGCAGAATTTGCACGCAGTTTACATGACAGAACCATTTTTGCATTCAAAGATTTCTGTCGTAACTGTGACACATTTATTTTAGATGATGTTCAAACATTGGCGGACAAACGTGCAACATGCGAAGAATTTATGCAATTAATTGTTGATTTACGCAGTGCCGGTAAAAATATTGTGTTGACTGCAAATATGGCCCCCAGCAATTTAAAGGGTTTTGATCGTCGTGCACAATCATTAATGGCATCCGGTTTGGTTGCAGATGTCGTTGCCCCAAATGCAAATGTTCGTCGTATTATGTTGATGCGTGCCGGTATCGCATGTGATGTTGCCGCCGAATTATCAAATACAATTGCTGCCGATGGTCATTTGATTGCCGGTATTGCAACCAAGGTTCGTACATATACAGAATTGATGGGAGAAACCGTTAACAAAGAAATTGCACAACGTTTGTTATCAGATACATTAAAAAACACAAAAACTCCATTGGTTATGGTTCGTGCAATGTGTGACAAATTGGGTGTGTCTTATGATGCAGTATGTGGTCGTGGTCGCAGTCGTGCATTAGTTATCGCACGTCAAACAATGATGGCCGTATTAAAAGAAGGTACAAATTTATCTTTGTCTGAAATTGGTCAATTGGTTGGGGATCGTGATCATGCCACAGTTGTTTATGCAATTGCACAAATTGAAAAAATGAAACAAACAGATTTAGTTTTGGCCGCCCAGATTGCCCAAATGGTCGCCGAATGCAAATAAAATCGGATAAAAAACTGTGTTTTTTATGCTTGCCCAAAAATTTACAAATTTGCTATGATTGCTGTTGACAATGAATAAGTTTTTGGCTTTTGTTTTTACATTTTGTTTAACACCGTCATTGGTGACGGCGGGGCGTGTTACGGATACAACAAAACGGCCAGTGATTGCCAGTTCTGTAAAATCAAATCAACCAACACCTTCGGCAAAAGATACAAATACCAATCGTTCTGGTAATAATGTGCGTTCTGCCACAACATCAAATACAACAATAAAACGCGACACAACCAATCGGGTATCGCAGTCAAAATCGAATCGAAATACAACAAATACATCACGTGTTTCCAATCGTATTGCCGGCACATCCCAAATAAAAAAACAATCCCCTGCCCCGCGTGTTATGGCACGTGCCACAGCAATTGATCAAACATCGTCCACAATGTCAGAAACACGCACTGGGGCCGAATACGAAAAATGTAAAAGTGCATTTTTTACATGCATGGATCAATTTTGCCAATTAAAAAGTGATGATTACAGACGTTGCGCATGCAGTGACCGAATGAAATCATTAAGCGAGGTTAGATCCACCCTGCAAGAGGCCGGCAATCAATTAACCGTATTTACAGAAAATTTGGACGTTATTGGTTTAACAAAAAATCAGGCCACTGCGATGAAAACCGCATCAGAGGGTGAAAATGCGTTAACATCCGACAAATCTGCATCCAAGGCATTATTGCAGGCAATTATGAATTCATTACGTGGCGAAGACAGCAATGTTAGTGGTAAATATTCCGATTTAAACAGTATTAATTTGTCTTTTGATGCGGTAAATTCGTTCGGTACGATGGATGCGGGTCAAGCAATTGCAAAATATAGCGGTCAAAATTTATATTCAGCGGTATATCCACAATGTCGCCAGGCCGTCAAAGCAGATTGTAATAATGCATCAATGCAGCGTGCAATTAATGCGTATTTAATGGCAATTGAACAAGATTGCAATACCGTCCAATCAGCAATTGAAAACATGCAAAAACAGGCCAAGGCATCCATACGTGAAAGCAGTGCTATGTTGGATTTGGCCCGTGTTGAAAATCGTCAAAATCACAATTCGGACGATGTGGCAACATGCATAAATAATGTAGAATCTGCAATATTAAGTGAAGAGGTTTGTGGTAAAAATTATCATAAATGTTTGGATAATGGGCAATTTATTGATATTTCAACGGGTGCCCCGATTGCCGGTATCGAAAATTTTTACGAATTGGAAAATATGTTAACATTTTCATCCAATGTTGATTTAGCATCACAAAAATTGTCTAAATTATCTGATAATCGAACATTTGTATTAAATTTTGAATCACATGTTAAAAAATTTGCTAAAGATGCGTTGGATAAATGTCGTGAAAAATCAGATGAAGTATGGGCCGATTATTTAGACAAGGCTTTGTTAGATATTTATTATTCACAAAAATCCAAAGTTTCTGAAATTAAACAGGGATGTTTTGATTTTATATCCGCATGTCAGGAAAATGGAACAAATGCGATGACCGCCGCGATGGCGTCTTTGACCGGCGATGCAAGAATTGTTTTACAGCCCGATTCCATAGAATTAACAACAACCATGTGTGAAAATTATATAACATCATGTGATAAAATGTTCGCGGGTGACACGGAAACAACGCAATTGTTCAAAGACTATATTGCTCATCAGGTTTCAACAGACACATTGGCCGCATGTCGTGCGGTTATCCAACAATGTTTTGATAATTTTGGTGGCACAAATTATGAAAATTTCTATACATTATCTGGTGGGGTAATTACCGAACAACAGGCCCTTGATTGGTTTACATTGTATGATCATTCAACGGATACGAATACAAACCCCAACTGTATGGACAGTTATTCATATTGTGAACCATCCGATAGAAACATAAGTGGTAGAAATATTGTTTCAAAATGTGCGGCACAAGCCCAGAAAATTGATGCGTGTGGTAACAGAGATATTCTTATCAAGGCATTTGGTGGTTTTGATAAATATACAGGTAATCCAAATTCCAAAGACTACGAACTTGTCTCTCCTACCGATAAGACCAAAAATGGTGCTATATATTGGGGAACGCTGAAAAAATCGACACAGACGTCATTATCATTCCCTGTAAACAGACAAACACCACGACCAATCGGTGTTGCCAGTGAGGTTTATTATAAAATAATTGATATTTTAACAACCCAGTGTCGAAATTTAGATGGCGTATTTTCTGAATTATTATGGATCGATCCGACATATCAAACCCCATATTCAAGCCCAAAGATCGGTATAGCTGGTCCATGTTTTATTGCTAACTCCGCATCAGATTGGTATTATGGATCACTTCGATACAAATATTCTATTTCCGATGCAGAAAACATGTGTCCCAAAGGTTATTCTAGTACAATCGATACAAAATCGTGGGGGGCGTGTTTATGTTGGGAAAATGGGGCCAGACGCAGCAATAATGGAACCTTTGCAAAATGCACAGCTATGATTCCATACACATCCACCCAAATACAGGAAGATCCGTCTCTTAATGGGCAGGATAGTGGTCACATTATAAACCAATACAAAGATCAGGTCTGTCCAAGTGATGCAACCATTGATAAAAGCCGCACATGTACAGTTGGTAACACCACTTATGATAGCCTACCTGAAGGCCAAACGAAAAAGTAGTATAATTAATAAACCACGGGAGATTAAATTATTTATTATCGATAATCAATACAAATATCCATTATCGAATAAACATATTTTATATGCATTCCCACATTTTTTTATCATTTTCATATATTTTTACTTGCACGTTGAGCAAACACGTGTTAACATTATGAGCACACGGGGATATGGCGGAATGGTAGACGCTGAGGACTTAAAATCCTTTGGTTATTGCAACCGTGTGGGTTCAAGTCCCACTATCCCCACCAAAAACAATCCAGAATTTTATTTATGTTGATATATTATAATAAGTTCTTGCGTTATCATTTATGATTCTGATGTATTAATTTATTTTTTGGATGTGTAGCTCAGTTGGTTAGAGCGTTTCGTTCACATCGAAAAGGCCGTTGGTTCGAGTCCAATCACATCCACCACATTTTATTTAGCCGTTTTGCCCTATTTTGGTTGTATTAAAATACCACTATCAACGCATTATCACATATTTCGAAAACAAATAACCCCTGCCCTATCCTGTGATTTGGTTTATGGTTTTTGTATTCACGCAAAAATCTAAAATGACAAATATAATGTATTTAATTGCAATATACGGGCGGTCAAATTGCGGCAAATGTGAAAAATAAATAAATTTTTTTCTTTAAAAAACTAAATATACCATCGTTAAAGGATATTTTATTGACAATACAATTGCCGATAGCAACAGACGAAAACTAAACTATCTTGATATAATTTTATTCCATGTTTGACATTACTGCAAAAATATTATGTTTGCCTATTATCCACCCCCAGCTGCAGAATATCGTATAACGTTAAAAATGATAAAAAACACCCATTTTTGGGTGTTTTTTTATTGATTTGTTAATTGTAATTCTATGCGGCGATTTTTTTGTAAGCTTTCTGCATCGTCCCCCAGACTAACCGGATGCATATCACCAAAACCGCTGGGGACCAAACGACGTTTTGACACACCCGCCACAGCCAATTCATCAGCCACCGCAGTCGCACGCAACAACGATAATTCTGTATTATTTTTATATCCACGTGTACCAGCAACAACCTGTTTTTTATCGGTATGTCCGTCAACACGAATAATCCATTTTATATCTGTGGGAATTTGATTTTCAAAATCTTTGATTACATTCGCAATCAAACGCAATTGATTTTTACCCTCGGCCGATAAAGTATACGAACCACTGCCAAACAAAATATCACTGGATATGATAAATCTGTCGCCATCCGGCTGTACAGTTGTCCGATTGCCCAATGCATTTTTTATTGCCTTGTAGAATTCAGATTGATACTGTGTCATTGCATTTAATTCAGCAACCTTATCTGCCAACGCTTTGTTTAAACGATTCGACATTTCAACGTATTGTATTTCTTGGGCACGTGATTTTTCTTCGGCAGCATCTAATGCCTTTTGTAAATTGGCCAATTGTTCCGCCAACGATGCACGTTGCGATTCCATCTGTTCCTGTAAACTGCGACGTTCCTGTTCTAATTCACCTGTTTGTTGTTGATTCAACGTCATCGCAGTCAATTGTTGCGTTAATTCATCAATTTTTGCCTGCAATGCCTGCTGCTCTGCACTGGCCCGTTCCTGTAACACCTGTATTTCTGCCTGTGCTGCGGCCTGAAATGTATCGCGTTCTTGGGTTATTTTTTCAATTTGCTGTTTTAATGTCCCCTGTTCATTATCTGCGGTTTCTTTCAATTGGGCAACCTGTGATTCATACTGTGCAGTTACCGTTTCAAAATTATCCAAAACAGCTTTGGCCTGTAATAATAAATCGTTTGCCTCTTGCTCATTAGAGGTCAACTGTTGCACACGTTCGGTCAACTCTGCATTTGCCTGCTTTAGGTTTTCAACTGTATCATCGTTAGTATTTTTATTAAATACCCCCGTTGTGGTCCACAAGAACACAAATACAATTAATAAAAATATCAATATAATCACCAGATTAGAAAATAAATCTACAAAACCTGGCCATGTATTTGTTTTTTCACGATAACGAACATTCATCATTTTATTCCCCCTCGCTTTTTTAATTTTTTATTTTTTTTCTTCATTATCTGGCACCGCAACACGCGTATGCATCGATAAATATTCCTCTAATTCACAAAATATGGAATTTTGTGCCTGTTGTAATTGTAATCCTAAAAAACCGACGGTTAAGCTGCCCGCTAAACCCATCAAAGAACTGGTAAATGCGGTTGCCATTCCGGATAATGGGCGAACCAATCCCTGTTGCAGGCTTGTCAAAACACCAGCATCTGCAAAATCCAAACCATTTATCAAATCGGCAAAACCACCGACCGTCATTATTAATCCCAAAAATGTTCCCAATAATCCCAAAAATATTAACGTATTTGTTATATAACGAACCGATTCGCGTGAATCTTCGAAACGAATCAATATCATATCCAACATTCCATTTAATGCATCGGCCGAAATGCGCACCGGACGAGATCGTAACATTAATGCAACCGGCCGCAATAAACACGGGGGCACAGGTGCATCACGGTAACCATAACAATATGCACGTAACCAACGATATTCCGGTAATAACGCAAACATTTGCCAAAAACACAACCCGATTCCAAATAATGTTGTCCCAATAATAATTCCATTTAAATACACATTTGCAATTGCAATTTGTAAAAATTGAATACGAAAAACAATCAACATAACCGCCAAAAACGCGGTAAATAACGCCATACGATTAAGATTTCTATGAAACAAATTTGTCATTTAATCTCTCTTGTTATTTAATCATAGTAAAAATTATGTAACCGCGTCAATCATAATTAATAGATATATATTCAAATTGTACAGATTTAAAATTCCCCCCGTAATTATGTAACAATGCTTCGTCTTGTCATCATATCGACGCAGGTCGGTATCCATTGAAAAAGTCTTAGTATCTGCGATGCAATGGTTCCCGGCCTTCGCCGGGATGACGTGTTTTTTTGGAATTATCACAATTGTGTATGGATCCCGGTCTTGTATTACCCACAAATTTACCAATTTTGCGGGGCCCAATAAAACTGGATGACGCATAGGCGGGATCATGGGGCCAGATTACGGGGAATCCCAACAAAAAAATCCACCAATTATGGTGGATTTTATAACTATCTTTGTTTGTGCTGTTTTTTAGAAATTTTTACCAATTTAAATTTTGCCCTGTTTGCTAAATATTTTGGTGCCGAACGATCTAATGGCCTGTTTATTAAATGTGCCACCAAATGTATCCGGTCAACATTAATTACCAATATAGTTCTGCCAATATTTTTATTATATATGCGTTCAATTACCCCACGCACAACGCCAACATTTTTCAATTTGTTGCGCAGCTGCACCTCTGAAATACCAAAATATTCTGCCGATTCCACAACAGATAACCAACATTTATTATCATAATCATAATATCCAATCATTAATTTTCCCTTTGTATCAATAATCAAAAACACAGGGGTGCATATTAACAACATAATTCATTTTGTCAAACAACAAATTAAAACATTTTTCAAAATTAATTTCAAAATAACCAATTCGCCGTATCATGAATAAAAAAAATAACCGACGCATACAACATCG
>JAZUKY010000008.1:0-6125 GCA_045643525.1 Candidatus Enterousia sp.
CCATAAAAGCGTTGAATTTTTACATTTTTTCCATGATTTTTTCTTACAAAACGTACACATCGCCACAACGGTGCTGCAACATTTACACGTGTCCGAAGACGTTTTGAATGATTATATACAAATCCTGCAATTATATTTGCATACATTTTTCTAATCGAAATCGGCATCATTTCTCATTCCTATTATATAAATTCAAATAATTTACACGTACCTTTTGCATAAACTCTGTTCCTAACTTTAATGAACTTGTAAACATATTGGAAAAATCACCATATTTAAAATCTTCCCAATCAATCACAGATACAATTTGCATAGTATCAACATCAACAATAAAATTACCACAAATATCTGTATGACACCATCCATTCATAATTCCATGTGATTTTGCATTACTTGGTATCAAATCCTTGATTTCATCTGGATACGATTTAGAAATTATATATATAAATTCTGCAATTTTTTGTGCCCACCCATCCCAATTTTTCAGTATTTCATCTGTTGACAATTCACCAAATGTTTTACCTTTGACATATTCGTATTTTCTAACAACCATTTTTCCCATATTCACAATATACATATCTGGGATACGTATCGGAGACACAGATTTCATTGTATTAACAATACGTAATTCACGGTATGCAAATTCGCTGTTCTCACCCACTCCAACCGGAAATTTATATGCCCACCTATTATTCACTAATATGATAATATTTCTTGTACCATATCCATATTTAATACGCACATTATTTAACGGCATATTCAAATCACGACGAATAAATTGTTTATAACGCCAAACGTTCGAATTTAAATATGCCCGCACCTGTTTACGACGTTCTTTACCGGGTATAAAACCACAAATAATATTTACAAAAAAACGTCTTATTTTATATATTTTCATGAAAAACCTTCGTCGTAAAAACAGTGTAAAACATATTTATGTATTTTCAACTAAATAAAATCGGTGCATTGCACCGATTTTATTCATTTCCCGTTAATATTTTACGGGCCCGTTGTAACATATCTATGGCCAATCTTATGGTATCGGTATCACCAGATATGTTTGTTTTTTGGGTATCATCGATCGCATTTTCATCCCAAAATGACAACGAATCACCATTACGCAACATTTTCTTAACACCCGCTATCGTCATCCCACGATTATACAGTAAATCTTTAATAGCAATTAATTTATCAACCGTTTCCGCACGATAATAACGACGGCCACCCGCACCGGTGGTTGGTTTAATAGCCACCGGAAATTGTTTTTCCCAATATCTTAGGGTATGTGCCGGAATTCCCAATTGTTTGGAAACCTCATTTATTGATGCAAAATACTCATTTCCAATCATTAGTTATCCTGTTCAACAATTTGATCCGTTACATTATTTTCGTCACTATCTTCTTCACTGACAATAGAAATTGCAGACACAACCTTTTCACCATCCGCCGTTCGCAGCAATGTAACCCCCGCCGTGCTACGTCCCGCAATGCGAACATCATCCACAGGTGTACGGATAATCTTTCCCCCATCGGTTACCATAATAACATCATGCCCATCTTCAACCGGGAAAGAACCAGCCACCGCGGTATTTTTTCCACCCAATTTGATATTGGTAAAACCATTTCCACCACGATGTGTTGTGCGGTATTCATACGAACTGGTACGTTTACCAAAACCATTTTCAGAAACAGTTAAAATAAACTGTTCTTTGGCAGCCAATTCGGACATTTTTATATCATCCAAAATTAAATCTGTTGCCTCTTCTTCGGCATCAACCTCTTCTTCAACACCACCTGCACTGCGACGTGCTGCACGACTTTGCTTTATATATGCTGCACGAACTGAAGCCTCATCTTCCCCATGTGTCAACATGGCCATACCGATAATTTTATCATCCGAATTCAAATTTAATCCACGAACCCCCGTTGAATTACGTCCCGCAAAAATACGAATTTCTGACACTGGGAAACGTATACAACGGCCACGATATGTTGCCAAGAAAACATCCTGATTTTCTTCACATGGCAAAACAGATACTAAACTATCACCTTCATCCAATTTCATTGCAATTTTACCGTTAGCACGAATCGAATCGAAATCTGACATACGATTACGCCGTACTGTTCCAGATGCTGTTGCAAACATCAAGAAACGTTCTTTACCAGATTCTGAAATATTCTGTTCATCTTCTTCGGTTACTGGCAAAATCGCTGTAATTGTTTCACCATCAGATAACGGCAACAAATTAACCAACGGACGCCCTTTAGCTGATGCCGCTGCTTCTGGTAATTTGTATGTTTTTAACTTATAACACAATCCCTTGGAACTGAAGAACAACAATGGTGTATGTGTATTTGCAACAAATACTTGTACAACATAATCATCTTCTTTTGTTGTCATGGCATTACGCCCTTTACCGCCACGTTTTTGTGCACGATATGTATCCAATGCAACACGTTTAATATACCCAGTATTAGAAACCGTAATAACCATATCTTCACGTGCAATCAAATCTTCAATATCAATATCGATTTCGGCATCAGATATTTCCGTACGTCTATCACTGGCCCAATTATCACGCACAGCGATTGTTTCTTCACGAATAATTTGAACTATACGTGCAGCACTACCCAAAATATCCAATAAATCCTTAATCTGTGCTCCCAACACGGTCAAATCGTTATGTATTTTATCACGTTCCAAACCTGTCAAACGATGCAACTGCAATTCCAAAATCGCCTTTGCCTGATCTTCGGACATATAGAACATGCCATCTTTATATTCTGTATTTGGGTCATCAATTAATTGAATATACGATTCGATATCTGAAGCTTTCCAACCTCGTGAAACCAATGCTTCACGTGCAATATCTGGATTGGCACTATTTTTAATTAATTCAATAACCTCATCTAAATTTCCAACCGCCACCGACAATCCCAACAAAGTGTGTGCACGTGCACGAGCCTTGTTTAAATCGAAAATGGTACGTCTACGAATAACCTCTGTTCTAAAATCAATAAAGGCGTCCAATACACCACGAACGTTAAACAACATTGGACGTCCACGATTTAATGCCATCATATTTACAGGAAAATTCGTCTGCATTTCCGTATATTGAAACAAATGATTTAATACGACATCATATATTGCATCACGTTTCAATTCGATAACGACACGAACTCCCTCCTTAGAAGATTCATCACGAATCTCAGAAATTCCTTCTATTCGTTTATCTTTTATTAATTCTGCAATTTTTATAATCATTTGTGCCTTATTGACTTGATAAGGTATCTCGTCAACAACGATTGCTTGATGATCATGAAACGTTTCCGAATGTGTTTTTGCACGAACAATTATAGAACCGCGACCGGTTGTATGTGCCTTATACGCACCTGCACGCCCCATAACAATTGCACCTGTTGGAAAATCTGGTCCTGGAATAATAGAAAACAATTCATCATCACTGATATCACTATTATCCAAAACAGCCAAAATACCATTACAAATTTCACCTAAATTATATGTTGGGACATTGGTCGCCATACCAACCGCAATACCCGAACCACCATTAACCAAAAAATTGGGAAACTTTGTTGGCAATACTATTGGTTCTTGCAACGAACCGTCAAAATTCGGTTGCCAGTCAACAGTATCTTTATCCATATCATCCATCATGGACGCCCCAAGTTTTGACAATCGCGCCTCTGTATAACGCATCGCCGCCGCTTTATCACCATCACGCGAACCAAAATTTCCTTGTCCCTGCACCAACATTTCTCCCATAGAGAAATCCTGTCCCATACGAACCATTGCCTCATAAATAGAACTGTCTCCATGTGGATGATATTTACCCATAACATCACCAACAATACGTGCCGATTTAACTGTTGCACGCGTAGCGGGGGCCACATCATTCATAACATATAAAATTCTACGATGCACAGGTTTACAACCATCACGAACATCAGGCAATGCACGATCTACAATAACAGACATAGCATAGTCTAAAAAGCTTGTTCGCATTTCATGTTCTATTGACGACTGCGGAACTTTAACTTCATTTATTTTATTATCATTTGGTGTTTCAGACATACTAAATTTCCCCTATATTTAACACAGAAAGAATAGCAAATTTTTAACCTTTCGGTCAAGGAATAACCCAAAAAAAAGCATTTGACAAAGATTACATTTGTAATATAATAGTCGCATGGGTTTAATAACAGAATCTTTAGAAGAAGCACACGATATTGCAAACGACTATTTAGATAACTCAGACGATTTGAGTTATATACAAAAAATATCGTTTAAGATCAGCAAGTACAATTTAGAACAGGCCATTCGTTTGATTCGTTATATTAAATCAGCAAACAAAAAAACTAAGTAAAACAAGGAAAATACAACATGTTTTACCCATTATGGCGTTTGTTTTCTTTATTATTGGCATATAACCTGACATTAGAAGGGTTAAAAAAATTAGGAATAATAAACGAAAAATCTAAATAAAAAGGTTGCGTTTTTCAAAAACGTATGGTTTAATATACGCACAAAAGGATTTAGTTATGGCAACAAAACGTACTTATCAACCATCGAAAACACGCCGTGTGCAAACACACGGATTCCGTGAACGCATGGCAACAAAAGGTGGCCGTGAGGTGTTAAATCGCCGTCGTGCCGCTGGACGTAAAAGATTGGCAGTTAATGCTGCGAATTAAAAAAACGCCTTTGGGGCGTTTTTTTATTAGCTACATTCTTTCCATCGACAAACTATCTGTGCATGTTCCGTATTACCTGTACGGATTTTATGATTAGACACCAAACCATCTACCATAACATCTATTTCAACAGACGGTATATCCGGATTTACTTCTTTTTTAAAATTAATTTCAATACCAGACAATTGATGCATATTACGATATTCATAACCGACACTTTCTGTTGCCCATACCGCATACACAGCATTATTTATATGTTGATTAACATCGATATCATCAAAACGACACTTAAACACATGCTTTTTAACTGCCTCAAAATCTGAAAACTTATCAAACGTCCTGGCCCATGCACGTTCTGACAAATTAAATGTATCCGGCACATGTTCTGATAACCGAACCGGCCGTCTTGTATTTAAATCGATTAAAATCCATTGCGATGTGGCACGCACCATCAATTGTCCGTCCCCCCCCCTGATTTCAAAATCACGCACTGCACGCAAACTATCCGAAACAGACGGCCATGTCGATATATAAATATCCTTTCCTGCCGTTGGCATATCTATTATATCAACCAAATAATGTGTAACAACCCACGCCAACCCGTGTTCCATACAATAAGAATACCCAAAACCCAACTGTTCTGCATGTTTATCAGCTACACCCTGCAGCTCATTCATAAGAATTAATGGACGAACATTACCATACCTATCACATTGATACGCCTGCAATAGGCGTGATTCAACCAATTTTTCTGTCATTTAATCTTCCCCATTTATATTTTGCACAACAAAATCAATTTCCTTACCTAACACGATATTATTTGCACGGGCCGCAGATTTAATTAAACCATGCAACTCATTAGGTGTATTGTTGGGAATAGTCAACGTTTCCAACTTTGCACCATTACCGACTTTACGTTCTGTACGTAAACCGCGCACATTCTTTAATATATCCAGCGCAATTTGCATATTCGATACATCAGTATCATAATCCCCCATCACGGCTGGGAAATCCGTCAAATGCAGAGTCTCCCCACCTTCTGTTTGTCGGTATATTTTTTGCCACAATTCTTCTGTTAAAAATGGAATAAACGGGGCATACAACGCAATTATAGAACGCAAAACTGTGTACAACGTCCATTGTGCCGACAATTTAGATTGTGCACTATACTTTTCCGGTGACCAAAAACGATCTTTGATAAATTCAAGATACTGATCACAAAAAACATCGTAAAAGAACGAATCCACAGCACTACGTGCATTATAATTATCATACTTATCCAAATTACGTCGAACATCTGCAACTGTTTTATTCAATTCATTCAAAACCCAACGATCTTCTATAAATCGTCCTGCAACAGGGACTTTCGCTGAAGTCGGATCGTAGCCATGTCGTTCTGTGAGCCAAGGAGT
>JAZUKY010000009.1:0-2116 GCA_045643525.1 Candidatus Enterousia sp.
CAAGGATTTGTCTTCCTAAGACCGCTTGGCCTCCGACTTGGTAAATAAAAATGGAAAAAATATCTGTATCTTTGTCTGGACACAGGACCAGTATTTCATTAGAAACGGAATTTATATCTGCGTTACGTGAAATTGCCGTGCAACGTGGCGTGTCATTGGCGTCAATAATTGGCAAAATTGATGAGCAACGTGGAAATAGAAATTTGTCGTCCGCATTACGTGTGTGGATTTTACAAAATGTACATGCCGCGTGTGATAAAAAATAATTTTTTGACATTTGGGGCAAAGATATTAAAATAATCACTGCTATGAAGAATTATATTTTTATATTTATGACAACAACAATGACAACCCCTGCGGGGGTATAAATTCTGTTGCGGTTTTTTTTGCATCGTGCAATAATTAAGCAAATTTAAAAAAACAAAAAGTATAAAAAGGTTAGATTATGTCGTATCCAATTGAGACAATCCGCCATTCGTTAGCGCATGTTATGGCGGCGGCAATACAGAAAATGTATCCAGATGTTAAATTTGCGGGTGGACCTGCAATTGAAAATGGTTTTTATTATGATTTTGATACAGAACACAGATTTTCAGAAGAAGATTTTGCGCAAATCGAACGTGAGATGCGTGAACTGATAAAATCAAATGGACGGTTTGAACAACGTGATGTTACATTGGCACAAGCCAAGGAATTATTTGCAAATCAACCATATAAAATGGAATGGTTGAATGAATATGATGCGGCTGGGGCCACATTATCGGTATATAAATTCCGTGATTTTACAGATTTGTGTCGTGGACCGCATGTTGATACGTCCAAAGATTTACCACGTGACGGTTTCAAAATTCGCAGTGTTGCCGGTGCATATTGGAAGGGTAATGCAAAAAATAAGATGTTGCAACGCATATATGTTGATGCATTTGCATCCAAGGAAGATTTAGAAGCACATTTAAAAATGATGGCAGATGCCGCCCAACGTGATAATCGTAAATTGGGACGCGATATGGATTTGTTCCATTTTGAACCAGAATATGCCCCTGGGGCGGTATTTTGGCATGATAAGGGATACAAAATTTATCGCAAATTAATTGATTATATCCGTATGCGTCAAGAACGTGCAGGGTATTTAGAAATATCAACGCCAGCTGTGATGGACAGGTGTTTGTGGGAACGTAGTGGCCATTGGGCAAAATATGGCGAACATAATTATTCTGGAAAAACTCAAGACGGTAAAACGTTTTGTGTTAAACCTATGTCTTGCCCAGGTGGTATGTTGGTGTTTGGACAGGGAATTAAATCATACAAAGATTTGCCAATATATTTAGCCGAATTTGGTAAGGTTAACAGATATGAAGCGGCCGGTGGTTTGGCGGGGTTAATGCGTGTACGTGAATTTACACAAGACGATGCCCATATTTTCTGTACCGAAGAACAATTAAAGGCCGAAGTGGTTAGTTTGTTGCATTTTGTTGTAGATATTTACAAAACATTTGGTTTTGATAAGATTTCTATGAAATTGGCAACAAGACCGTTATCTGAATTCCGTATCGGTTCGGATGAAATATGGGATATTGCCGAAGATGCATTAAAGCAGGCATTAGATGCAATCGGTGTTGATTATGAAATTGCAGAACACGAAGGGGCATTTTATGGACCCAAAATTGAATGTCATTTAAAAGATTCTATTGGTCGCACGTGGCAATGTGGAACAGTGCAATTGGATATGAATTTACCAGAACGTTTCGATTTAAATTATGTCGGCGAAGATGGTGAAAAACATCGTCCAATTATGTTGCATCGTGCAATATTGGGATCAATTGAACGTTTTATGGGGGTATTATTGGAATCAACAGGGGGCAATTTGCCATTGTGGTTAAGCCCAGAACCGGTTGTTGTAACCCCAATTTCAGAAAAACAACGTGAATATGCATTGGAAATAGTTGGTGCATTGCGTGATGCGGGTGTTTATGTACGTGCCGATTTGCGTGATGAAAAGGTTAATTATAAAATACGCGAATTGTCATTGGCAAAAACGCCAATAATTGCGGTTGTTGGGGATAAAGAATCCGTAGAAAAAACGGTAACTTTACGACGTTTGGGAAGTCGGAGGCCA
>JAZUKY010000010.1:0-9540 GCA_045643525.1 Candidatus Enterousia sp.
TAAAATCTGCAATATAAAATCCAAGTGTATCCGGGTGTGTATTTTCATCACGCAATACATCTATGTATGCAATGATATCAATGTTCCCCATTTTTGCGGTCTTTAATGTGGCATGTAAATGCCAATTACCACCACGTTCTGTGACGGTGTCGGCAATTGGGGATAATTTTATTGTTTGGTCCAATAATTGTATTTGTTCACCCGATTGGGCCAAATTTGTCCATTGTGGGACAATGTTGTATAAAAATCGTGTAAACATATTATCACTGGTCGCACAATAGATTGCACACTCTGAATTGTTGTCCAAGGACGCATTTGTTGATAAACATACCGATTGACGATCACATGTACGCCAACGAATTGCATTTTTTTGAACGGGCCCGTCATCAATCCGGAACAGATTTTTTGCGAATCTTACAATCAATGATTCTTGCATTGCCCGATATGGGGTATAATTCGTTCGTTTTTTTTGAAATAATTGAACCGTAGAATTATTTGATTGTGATACGGAACGTAATTTACCATAAATGTTATTTGGATTTTCAATAACTTGCCATTCGCCAGAATCCGAATCAATTGATACAATAAATGGGTCAACACGTGTTGAACGGACGGCCCAAATTAAAAATAAACAGGCAAAGATTATCAAAAAGAATACGACAGAAACACAGATGCTGATTACACGTGTTACGGCAATACTGCCACCTGCAGGAAATGCCTGTGTTTCATAATCGTTTGGATATTCCAATTTGTCCCCCCAAATTCAAGGTATCCTGTTATGCCTGATACACCATCATGCATGCACATGGGCTTAGTTTTAATTCATTATTGTCATAACCAACACCAACCGGTTCACGATCATACACCTGACCACAACCAGCCAATGCGATTGCAACAAATAAACCCAAGAAAATTTTTTTCATTTTTCCCCCGTTCAGTTGTTTTATAGGATTATAAAAAATTTAGACTTGTTGGGTCAAGCCAAAATAAAAAACGGGGGCATGTTATTTTGCCCCCATATACGTTAAAATTGTGTTTCAAATGATAACAAGAAACGTTGTTCCCGATCGTATTTATTCAACCGTAATGGCCAACCCCAACTGAAATTCATTGGCCCCATTGGGGTATTCCAATAAATACCGAACCCCGCAGATGTTCGCCAATCACTATCGATATAATTCGCGTATCGTGGTTCATGCATATCGCTGGGGTAATATTTTTCACGTTTTGGTGGTTTGCCCAAAATACCATAATCTGTAAACAAAAATCCCTTAATCTGATATTCATCCGGGATAAATATTGGGAAATTTAACTGGGTTGAACCGTTGACTTTCCACATTCCACCCAAAGAATACGTTGTATAATACCAGTTACGACTGCCAACACCGGCAATATCAAAACCACGCAATGTTTCCCCGCCCAAGAAATAACGATATACACGTGATACATAATCATTGCCAATTGTTTGTAAATATCCAAAATCCAAAGATGAACGCAATTGCCAACGATCGTCCAAGAATTTTACCATTCCGATAATGTCGGCATTATAACGCATAAAGGTTTCGGTGCCACCAAATCCCGTATATGCAATACCCAAATTTGCAACAACACCGGTGTGGGTATTTTGTTGGAAATTTGTATTTAAATTTTGATATTTAAAATATGTCCCCAATGTATACAGATTTGCATCCGACCATCCCGTTTTTGATTGAAGATCGTAATTTTGGTCAAATGATGCAGATAATCGGACGTTTTGTGACCAATGATCCGTTAATTTCCATCCCATACGTGTTGCCAATGTTAATGAATCACGATCATAACCAAAACCACCCAACGATGAATAATTATACATTGTGTATGAAACATCAAATCCGGCTGATAATGGACGGCCAAATAAAAATGGTTCAGTGAAACTAAATAATGCCTGTTTTTGATATTGTGCGATGGAACCGCGTAATTGAACAATTTGGCCACGTCCCATGAAATTATTTTCTGTAATTCCTGCATCAACCATAAATCCATTGATGTTTGACCAACCAAAACCACCGGACAATTCACCCGTTGGTTGTTCTTCTACCTTGATATCTAAATTCATCATGTTGGCATCTGCAATACGTGTTGGTACCATTTGAACATCTTTGAAATATCTGGTTCTCATCAAATTTTGACGTCCTGTTTCGATTGTTTGTAATGAAAATGGATCACCGGCACGCATTGGAATTAATTGTTCAATAACACTGTCAAATGTACGAACATTCCCCAAAATATTTATCGAATTTAAATATATACGATTGGTTTTCTGAATCTTAAATATCATATCAATTGTGTGTGTTTGGTCATTTTTTGTGGGAATTGGTTCAACATTTATAAATGCATACCCGTAATCTGCAACGGCACTGCGTATGGCGGACATTGTTTCTTCGACCAAATCGACATTATAAGTTTCACCGGTTGATACCTTTAATACCCGATTCAATTTATCTGTTGGAATATCCAAAAACGGATTGTCGATATCAATTTTTCCAAAATTATACTTTTCACCTTCGGATATATTAAATGTTACAGAATAATATTGACGATCCGGGGTAAATAAACCGTTTGCATTTAATACTTGAAAATCAACATAACCATTACGCAAATAAAATTGTCGCAACATTTGTTGATCGTATAAAATCCGATCTTCGTCAAATACATCAAATTGTGTCATAAAACGCCACCAGGCATGTTCACGTGATAAAATTTCGTTGCGTAATTGACGACTGCGAAATTTTTTGTTGCCTGTAAATTTAATGTCGGATATGTATGTTGGATGACCTTCGGTTATTTCATATACAATGTTAACACGGTTGTTTTCCAGTTCGATTCTTTTGGGTTCTATTTTGGTGCCAAAATATCCTTTGCGTTGATACAGGGTTAACATACGTCGAACATCTGCACCAATCACAGATTCATCGTATGTATTACGTTCCTTGGTTCGGATTTCTTTTTTCAAATCTTCGGTTGATATTTCATCATTCCCTTCGACTGTTACGACGCTGATTGTTGGCGATTCTGTTATATCAATTTTTAATGTATTCCCAGACAATTGAACATTTATTTTAGAAAAATAACCACTTTCATGTAATTTTTTTGCAATTTGATTTGTTCGTTCTGTATCTACTTTGTCACCAACATTGACATCAGATATTATACGAATTGATTCTGTATCCATGCGGTGATTACCAGAAATATCTATTTTTGATATAACGGCCGCATCGGCAACAGTTGTGCCAACAGAAATACATGCGGTAAAAATTACATTTTTTATATTCATTTGTTTTGTTCACTTAATTTAAGTTAAATACACGTGATATATCGTTCCACATCGTAAACATAATCAGTGACAGAATTAAAATCCACCCGATAATAATCACGATTTCCATGCCACGTCCATTTAATTTGCGACGGGTTATACCTTCGATAATTAAAATTGTCAAATAACCCCCATCCAGTACGGGTAATGGTAATAAATTAATCACTGCCAAATTTACCGATAACAATGCAATAATGGACAATAATGCTAAAAATCCCAATGTCATTGCTTTACCTGATACCTCTGCTATGGAAATAAATGATCCCAATTGTTTAGATGACCGTTCACCTGTAATTATTTGTTTTAATACGGTTAACAATGTTTTTGATTGTTGATACGTTTCACGTGCACCAGCATGTATTGCGTTAAAAAATCCACGTTTACGAATTTCGGTTTTACTGCCATCGGCAATTAAGCCCCAGCGCTCGGCTGGTGTTATTTTCACATTAACCAATTTTTCATTGCGTAACAATATAATATCGGCATCGTGTTTATCGGCCAATTCTTTGGCAATAATTAAATCGCCCCAGTTTGTTATTTTTTCACCATCAACACGCATGATAATATCACCGGGATGAATGCCGGCATTAAATGCCGCGGATTGTTGGATAACTTGGCCGACAACTGGTAACTGAACAGTTTGTGGTTTTACCATAAATAACCCAGAATATAATGTCCAGGCCAAAACAAAATTCATAAATACGCCTGCCGCTAAAATAATAAATTGTTTCCACGCTGGGGCCGATAAATAGTGGCCGATACGTTCTCCTTTGGATAATTCATTATATTTTTTGCGATTGAACATGTCTTCTTGGCCATACAAAGACACATAACCACCAAACGGCAAAACCGCAATTTGCCATTGTGTATTATGTTTGTCGTGCCATTTGATCAATGCAGGTCCAAATCCAATTGAAAATTTATCAACACGAACACCGGCCCAGCGTGCTGCTAAAAAATGACCAAATTCGTGAATGAAAACCAACGTTCCCAATACGATAAATAATGCGACAATATTCCAAATGATATGCATGTTTTTCCCATTTTAGTTATATCATTACAAACCATATTAATGGCAATACATAAATCCAACCGTCAAAACGGTCCAATAATCCGCCATGACCGGGCAGTATATTACCAAAATCTTTAATCCCCAGATTGCGTTTAATCCAACTGGCGGTTAAATCACCATATTGGCTAAGCAGGGATACACTGATACCAATCCACATCAGTTGTGGCATAAATGTATCCGTTCCTAATAAACCGTATAAAATAGACGCAACTGTTCCACATAAAATTCCAGCAATTTGACCGGCCCATGTTTTGTGTGCAGAAATTCTTTCCCACATTTTATCGCCGCCAAATTTACGTCCGAAAAACCAGGCACCGATATCGGCACTACTGATAATCATTAATATTAACAACATAATCCATGGACGGGTTCCGACTGCGTTTGCAGCCAATAACATTGTAAACAACAACACAAAAAACGCAATTAATTTGGCCGAACGTGGTTGTGCGGATTTTTTGGCCTTTTTTGCACGTATAATTGCCAAAATAAATTCTGCAATCATTCCGAATACGACCAATACAGACAATATACGGACGGCATGGAAACCGTAATATTCACCAATGGCGGTCCCAGTTGCAACCAATGCCATAATGCCGGCGACTAATATGCGTTTAAGTGTATTACTCATGGTTATTTAATCCCTTTTATTTCTTTTTCTTGCCGGCATAATTTGCCTTTTTTCCGCCGCCAAAACGACGATTGCGTTTGGCAAACTCATCCAAAGTGTATTGCCACAATTTTTCTGATTTTACTAATTCTGGCCAATGTTCTGGAACAAACAACAATTCAGAATATGCCAATTTCCATAACAGAAAATTTGAAATTCTGTATTCATTACTGGTTCTGACCATTAAATCAATAGGTAATAAATCACCGGTGTCTAAAAACGTTTCAAATGTTTGTTTGTCAACGGGTTCGCCTGCAGCGATTGCAGCATTTACGGCTTCAATAATTTCATCCTGGCCGCCGTAATTTAATGCAAATACCACAGTCCCATTTGTGTTTTCTGCGGTTGTATTTTCTAATTCGTCACATAAATCGGCCAAGCGTTTTGGTAAACGGGTGCGTGTTCCAACAATACGATATCGCAGATTTTTTTTGACGGCATGTTTCATGTTCTTTTTTAATTCTGTATAAAATAACTTCATTAAAAAATCGACTTCTTCTTTGGAACGGGTCCAATTTTCGGTTGAAAAAACAAAAAAAGTAATTGTTGAAACGCCACGCGTCATATACCAATCAATTAAGTTCTCAAAATTGGAAATTCCCGCCTGGTGGCCCGCCAATGGTGGTAAACCACGTTTTTCGGCCCAACGGCGATTACCATCGCAAATAAATGCAATATGCTGTGGGATTTTTGTCCCATTTGACATTGTTGCTGTCTTTTTTTTCAAAAAATTAAACATTTTTATATCCAATCAATTAAATTTATTACACAGACATAATGTCAGATTCTTTTTGTTTGGCCATTGCGTCAACTTCTGCGGCACGTTTTTCAAAAACTTTTTGCAAATCTTCTTCGAATTTGTGTTGATCGTCTTCAGAAATTTCTTTGTCTGTAACTGCACGTTTTATTTTTCCCATCGCATCTTGGCGAATATTGCGCATGGAAATTTTTGCTTCTTCGGCGTATTTTCCCGCAACTTTGGTTAATTCGCGACGACGTTCTTCGGTTAATGGTGGCAGGTTCAAACGAATAACACCCCCGGCCGTCATTGGATTTAATCCCAAACCTGAATCACGAATTGCTTTTTCAACAGCGGGGGCGTTGTTGATATCCCATACTGTAACCGATAATGTTTGTGTGTCCGGGGTTGAAACAGTTGCAACCTGATTAATTGGCATTTCGGAACCATAAACTGGGACACGTATACCATCCAACAAATGTACAGATGCACGGCCTGTACGTAAACCTGCGTATTCGCCCTGTAAAACTTCTAATGTCTGGGCGGTCTTTTGTTCTGTTTCGGCTTTCAAAGCTTGATAATCCATAATAAAAACTCCTTCGTATGAAAAGATTAGCAAATTGATTTGACATTTGGCAAGAAGAAATGTAGAATAAGTAACCGCAATGGGGTTGTAGCTCAGTTGGTAGAGCACTTGCATGGCATGCAAGGGGTCGTCGGTTCGAGTCCGATCAGCTCCACCAAGTATGGCGGGTGTAGCTCAGTTGGTTAGAGCGTTGGTTTGTGGTACCAAATGTCGCCAGTTCGAATCTGGTCACCCGCCCCATGAATAAAAAATGCACCAAATGGTGCAATTTTTTTAATTCATTTTCAATAACAAGTAAATTTTATTGATAATAGCATGTTGATGAAATGGAATACGTTCCAATATCGTTGGTAAATGTGTCTTTGGAAACACTGCCCGCCTGCATAAAGCATTCTTTGACACTGTTTGCGTTTGCGGAACTGCGGTCATATTTACCCGATGCTTTATCGGATTCGTTTACATAATCAATATAATATTCTGGGCAACGTTCACATGTATTGGTGGTGGAATAATATCCGCCAGAACAATCTTTGTAGCAATCAAAAATATATTTATGATATCCCGTTTTACAGGCCGTTGGTCCCCATTGTGTATTTCCACCGGAATCCGTTACACCCTTGCCATTGTAACATTTGCTATCAAATAAACCGCATGATTCCATGCCAACGGTGTTTGAAGTGTTACCGGAACAAGGACCGGTTTGTCCCGTCCAACAAAACAATTTTCCATTGGCATCGGTTAATGTTACCTGATTACAATTTGATGTTGTGCAATCAACACCATTACCGGTTATAGTTGTTCCACCGCCGCCGGTGCCACCGCTGGATGTGGTACCACCATTGAATTTTAGTGTATTTCCAGTAAGATAATTTGTTATTGTTATTCCTGTGGCACTGCCACTGGTTATGTTTGCTGCTGAACAACTGTATGTAAAATCATCTGATGATGACCAATTACTGCAACATATTTGACTACTGGTGTATGTATTTTTTTTGGTATAATCATCAAAGCCAACGGGCTGACAGCCAGAAAAAACCCGTGAACATTGAGAATTGCCACAGTTTGAACATTGCCCAAAGACATTATTTGAACACAATGTTATGCATGTTGTAATAATAAGACAGGGAAAAAATTTCATATCTTTAACTCCTGTATCAAATCGTAATATATATATATTATTGCAAGCATAAAATCCCCCGTATTGTGTCACAGGGCGTTATGCAGGGATGAAATAAATAAAATGGTAAAAGTTATTATTTGTAATAAAAAATCCGTCCATGAACGGATTTTTTATGGGTTGTGCAAAACACTATAAAAACTATTTAATGTTTTGGTTGTTTGTTTGTTTTGCTATGAACATATAGTAATCGTTGTATTCGGATATGTGTTTTTGAAGTTGTGCCTTTTCATTACAACGTTGTGGTGTTTTAACAATATTTTTGTATTGTGCTTTTTTATGGGCAGAACACCAATTTTCGATTCTGTGTTTTGAAAAGAATAACTCTTTTTTCATTATTCTTTGTTCCAGTGCCGTCATGGTTTCAAATTTTTTAGAATTAACTATTTTGCGTAATTGTTTGTAATGTTCCATTTTTTATCCGTTATTTTATTAACTCGTATTTTTTACAATGTAAAAAGCAAAAAGGGGTTATATTTGAAAATCGTTTATTTTTTTGTGGACCATATTCATTATAAATGATCGATTTTCTGATATTGCTTTTTTAATTTGAATTTTTGTTGTCCCACGGCCGGTATTTGTTACAAAACGCCGGACACTGTCACCAACACGTTTATGGGAATGCGATGTCGAAAAATTATGTTTTGTATTATATAGATTCAAAATTATTACGGCTTTTTCGCCATCGTTCATTTTGCAAGAAACCAGGTTTCCGGTCAATTTATTTAATCGTTTGGCTTCATTCAATTGTTATCCTTATTTTATTTACACTTGTAATAGTAATACAAATATTTTTAATTGTCAAGTTGTAATTGCGTTTGTGAATCAGAAATTGCATTTTCAAAATCAGATTCTGACCATATTGTTATTCCCAATTCGTTCGCCCGTGACAGTTTTGAACCTGCATCCACACCGGCCAACACAATATCTGTTTTTGCAGATACACTGGACGAAACATTTGCCCCCATTTTTTCCAATATTTCACGTGCCTGGTCACGGGTATATTTTGTTAATGTCCCCGTTAAAACAACACGTTTTCCGGTCAATGGTCCTGCAGATGTTTCAGAATTTGTATCGGTATCACGGATGGCTACATATTTTAAAATGTTGTCTAAAATATTGGCATTATGTTCATCAGCAAAGAAAGATACTATTTCGTGTGCCATGGTTTCGCCAATGCCGTCAATTTGTTGTAATTTCCATTCTGGGGCATTACGCAACATATCCAAATTTCCAAATTTACGTGCCAGTATTTTTGCGGTTACCTGACCAATGTCGGGAATCCCGATTGCAAATAAGAATTTATGTAAATCGATATTGCGTGCATTTTCAATTGCGGTATTTAAATTTGATACAGATTTATCACCAAAGCCGTCCAAACGTTTTATATCTGGCCCGTGACGTGAAATTAATGTAAAAATATCCGCTGCATTTTGAATCCAATTTTTTGATATAAATAATTCCAATTGTTTTGCCCCCAGACCATCTATATCAAATCCGTGCCGTGATACAAAATGTTCCAATTCGCCGATACGTTGTGCCGGACATGACAGGCTGTTTATACAACGGCGGGCAACTTGGCCCATTTCCTGGATAACCGTACCACCACATACGGGGCAGGTTGTTGGAAAAATAAATGCGGTGGCATCTGTGGAATTTTCTGCCACACCAACGATTTGTGGAATTACATCCCCTGCACGTTGGACAATAACCCGGTCGCCAATATGAATATTTAATCGTGTGATTTCATCGGCATTATGCAATGTTGCGCGTGATACCAAAACACCACCAATATTAATTGGTTCTAATTCCGCAACAGGGGTCAATACGCCTGTGCGGCCAACTTGAATTGTAATGTCGCGTAAAGTTGTTATTGCACGGGCGGCGGGAAATTTGTATGCAACCTCCCATCGGGGACTGTTTGCACGTGAACCCATGCGTTCTTGG
>JAZUKY010000011.1:0-3092 GCA_045643525.1 Candidatus Enterousia sp.
CCGACCTTGGTGCCGATTGATTCAATTGCAACTGGGTTCGTTGGTGTTGGATTTCCGGTTTGCCAACTGTTTCCCGTAACCGGTGTATAATCTATATCACATGTCGTTTCAGACCACGCCGGAATAGTGCAAAAAACACATGCAAAAATGGCGATTTTTGCAAAAAACCTTAAAAAAGCATGTTTTTTGGACAAATTTTACTCTCTCAGGTGTTTTATTTTTATGCCAGAAATCCGCGTTTTTCCAACACACAGTAATTGTAGCAAAAACCTAGGTTTTTTTCGACCACCACACCGCCAAAAGCCGAAAATTGATAACTATTTGTTTTTACAGGAAATTCAAATTTTGAAAAAATTGAAAAAAGTTAAAAAAAACAGTTGCAAAAAAACCTAGGTTTTTTCCGACCGTTTTTTCATCCAAAAAACCGCAGATTCTGGCACACTGGGACGTATGGTGGTGGTATAAAAAAACCCGCATCTGCGGGATTTTTTTATTAAACAACAAATACTATTTACAACATATTCTTTTGATAATTCCACGAATCACGACACATATCTTGCAAAGAATATTGTGCAACCCACCCCAAAATACTTTTTGCCTTGGACGGGTCTGCATAACACATTGCGATATCACCTGGCCGGCGCGCAACAATTTCATACGGGATTTTTATATTATTTTCATGTTCAAATGTTTTTATTACATCTAATACAGAATACCCATGTCCTGTCCCCAGATTAAATATATCCAAACCACAATTTTTATCTATTGCTCGCATTGCACAGACATGTCCGCGCGCCAAATCAACCACATGGATATAATCACGCACACCTGTTCCATCCGGCGTATCATAATCATTACCATACACAAATAACTTTTCGCGTTTTCCACATGCAACCTGGGTAATATATGGCATTAAATTATTCGGAATACCGTTTGGTTTTTCACCAATCAGTCCCGACGGATGCGCACCAATTGGATTAAAATAGCGCAAAATAACAATATTCATATCTTTGTTTGCATTTTGCACATCTATTAAAATTTGTTCTATCATATGTTTAGTCCACCCATACGGATTTGTGCAAATACCTTTTGGGCAATCTTCGGTAATCGGCATAAATGCAGGTGTCCCGTACACAGTCGCACTGGATGAAAATATTAAATTTTTACAACCAATTTCACGCAAAACTTTTAATAAAGAAATTGTCCCACCAATATTATTGTCATAATATTCAACAGGTTTTGATACAGATTCCCCAACGGCCTTTAACCCAGCAAAATGAATACAACAATCGATTTTATATTTTGATAAAAATTCTTTTAATTTACTTTCATCACGAATATCAACATTACAAAATTCTATTTTTTTACCGGTAATTTTTTCAATATTTTTCAAAGTTTCAATATCAGAATTGCATAAATTATCAACCCCAACAATATCATAACCCGCATTTTGTAATTCTACAATAGTATGCGATGCAATAAAGCCTGTCGCCCCAGTTACCAAAATCATTTTTTATCCTTTTTGTTTTTATAACATTTTTCAGACAACAAGAAATACGCAAAAAATGTTTTTTAACCACGACATTTTGCAAGTTCTTCATATTTATGTTCATCTTCATCGACCTTTGCATTTCTAATTTCTTCGGCCGCAGATATTTTTTGCTTCATTAAAACCAAATCAGGATGCATTTGTAATTTTAAATTCAAATCATCAATCGCAGACCCAATATCATTTTCAGATAGAACATAAATCGGCATAATAGAATTTGCCGCAGAATACACAGAATTTTTTAAATCATTTTGAAAATCATCAATCACAGATAAATATGCCTTTATATGTTCGGCCTCGTGAGCCAAAACTGCATTATAAGAACAAGAATCTAATTTATGTCGCATATCAACTTTGACCAAAAAATCACTGTATCCAATAGTTGCATTTATATTTTTAATACCGACACAAAATCCACCATTATCTGGCAATTCATCAATATTTACAATAATATCATACTCATCAACCAATGTCGCAGTTACATTACCATGATACAAATCCATAACTTTTAATGGCTGACCAACTTTTTTCACCCAATCAGGTTTACCAATTTTTACCCCCAGTGGCGCTTTATATGCAACACAACGGTCGTCAGCAAAAGCAGACGTCACAAACAGCATTAAAAACAAAACATATCTAAACATTTTTCTTTAAATACTCTTCGACAAAAGAACTCCCGTATTGTTTATACAATTCTTCAGCCAATAATACAGACGGTCGCCCAGATTCAAACAAACGCAATAAATTACCCAAACCACCCAGTTCTGTATTTAAAATTACGGACTCGCCATTAACCGGACGCGACAACAATATCGCGCGTTTCAGGTTTGGATATGCCTTGCCTTGGATAAACGCCATTTCCAAAGGATTTAAATTCCAATGCTCGTAATCTGCGACATTTGCACCCGGGTTACGGAAAAACAGAACCGTCTGAGCTTGACCACGAACAACATCGCCAATACCCAATTTATCCAATACATTTGCGCGTTGAAAAGCCGCCATATACGCCTGACGATTCTTACGACCTTCCTGCAAACCTTTGATAAAATTATCACGGAACATTTTATTTTCTAACATTGGCGCAGTTTCATCAATCATAATCAAAGACGGATTTCCACCAGATACAGTCGTATTATTTATTCTGTGTAAAATATACGAAATCACTGCTGGTGCTAATTCTGGGTCTTGCAAAATATCTGTGAAATCAAAAGTAGTCAAACGCGCCTGCAAATCCAAAGTGTCTGAATCTTCATTAAAAATGTCGCCATATTGTAAATTATCAACCCATTTTTTCAAAGATTCACGCATTTTTCCACCCGAAGAAAAACAACTCTCCCACAAATTTGATAACTTTCTATCTTTATCAGACAAATAATCAAAATTGACCGACACAGCACGCGCAATCTCGTCCGCAGACATAGCGTAATGCAAATAATGTTAAAAGAACCGTTTCTTTGAAATATTAATTATGGAAATAGATAAAATGTGATTATGACGAAACCTTAACAATTCCCCCCTTTTTACTTGACTTCGGACAGCTTTT
>JAZUKY010000012.1:0-8486 GCA_045643525.1 Candidatus Enterousia sp.
GGTGTATTCATTTTGACGTTAGAAACCTTTTTGTCCAAAGATTTTACAACATCATTTGTGATATCTAAATTCTGAGCAGTTGCTCCCAAACGTGCAAAACGTCCGTCAATTACAATCGATAAATTCTTTTTTGTAATTATTCCTTCGATAATTGGATCCAAATGCTTTGTTTGAATTTCTGCCAATGCTTTTTGATATGATGCTTCGATACTTTGCGCTCGTTCTGCCAAATCACGTTGTAATTTGTTTACACGATTTTGATAATCAACAACACGTCGTTGTAAAGCTTCACGCGATAAAACGTCTTGTGATTTTTCAATTTCTGTTTTTTCTTTTTCTAATTCTTTTTGTGTTTTGGTTAATTCTTTACGTAATTTTTCTTCATAAGATTCTTTTTGTTTACGTAAATCTTTCAATACAACGGCATCTGTTTGTATTGTATCCATACGAACAACGGCGATACGAACATCGGCCGCACTAATTGCATCGGAAGATACACTTTCGATAACTTCTGATACAGATGTGTTTTTGTTGCCGGAAATTGCACTGATTGCCCATACACCCAATGCCGCAACCAATACCACAGCGGTTGCTATAATGCCCAACCGAGCATAGTTTTGTGCAGCAGGTGCAACATTTTTATTTGATGTTTTATTTGCCATATTTTCATCCTTTGTTATATTCGGCCTTAGTATACCAATAATTTGTTAAAAATAAAAGAGAAACTTATTCCGATAAAGTTTTATCTGGCGGGGGTAATTCTAATTTCAACACGACGATTCATGCGTCTGCCGATGTCGTCTTGACCTGCAATTGGTCGGGTCGGACCACGACCTATAATGAACATTCGAAAAGGGTTGATTTTATGTTGTGATAAATGCACAGCAACCCGTTTGGCCATATCTGTTGACAGGGCGTTTGATGCATTTTTATCTGTCATTGCATCTGTATATCCGGAAATTTCTATAAAAGTTGCATCATATTTATTTAATATTTTTGCAATTTTTATCAAAGTATCATCGCCTTGGACAGAAATTTCTGGGGCGGATATATCCATGATGGCGTCACGTACCAAAACGACGGTAACATCTGTACCGGCACGTTGAACGGACATGCCAGGCTTTAATAATGAATTGTATAATTCATTTTCCAAAGCCGTCATGTAATGGATAATTAGTATATTGTCATTTTGATTTTTGTCACCATAATTTAGTTTTAATGGCATTTTTTCATTGGTAACCAAATGCCCCCCAGAACCCAAATATACGGGTCTTTTTGCAATTCGTTCTGTTTCTGTCATGTCATTATAACTGGCCCCACGCAGGTATGCTGGCCATGTTGATCGATCTGGACTGACATATCTGGTACATGCAATCAATAATAACATCGGTATTGTTAAAACAATTTTGCGATATGCGTTCATAAATTTATTCCACAATGAATGATATTTGATTTACGCCACCGGGACTGCAATGTGAAATACCATCGGACATTTCATAACTGTTAACCAAAATTACTTTTGACCAATCGGGTTTTACAAATGCGAAATATTCACAGTCATCTATATTCAAATTTACCAAATTTATCGAAAAAGATAATCCATCATATGATGGGGTAATTGACCAGTCATTTCCACCGATTGGTGGTGTGTCAGATTGTAAAACACCGGCCTTGATTAAATATTCAATGGATACTCCATCATAATTGCCACGCATTTCCAATAACAGTTTTGTGTCATTTGCGATTTGTTCCAATTGAATATCAGCCATTTTTCTGATATTACGGTGATGTATCATTCGGTACATATGGACACTGGTTGCGGTCATAATGCCTGCAATTGCCAATGTTCCGATTAATTCAATCAACGAACGCCCAGATTCGGTTTTCATATTTTTTCCTATTTTGATACCCCGGTAATTTGTGCGCCTTCGAATAAATTTAATGCATTGGCAATCATGGGATCTGATTCTAATTCATTTTGTTTTTGTTCGGATACGGTTTGCACATTTTGTGATTTTGATACTTGTTCTAATGTCCATGTTTGACCTGTTGTGTCAAATAACCAATTTGATAATTTATGGGCAAAATCTGCATCACTATTCCGATCAAAATATTTTATATGATTTTCCGAAATTTCTATGACTTCTATACTTGCACTGAAATACGAATATAACAAAATTTCTTTGGTTTCCTGCAATGCGGTTCCCAATTCAATTGCATTTGTTATTTTTCGTTTTGGTTTAACTGGGGCCGGTTGTGGAATATTGTCCGTTATATTGGTTGTTGGACGTGATATTTGTGTTGCAGATTGTGGTGTTGGTTGTTTTTGTAATATTTCGGCAACAGATGGCATATCTGCAATATGCATTAATCTAACAATTAACATGTCAAAACATTGCTTTTGATTATTAGACGCCTGCATTTCTGGAACTGCAGCGACCATAACTTGCCACAGTCTGGATAATGTATTCAACGGTATTTTTGTTACAATTTCATGAATTTGTTCACGTTGATCTGTTGTAAATGGTGAATTTTGTACTTCGCCGGCGTGTAATGCGGGGTGCATACGTGTTGCCCAATGTGTCCATTCCATCATATCGGTTAACAACATTGATAAATCTGCACCATTTGTATAAATTTGGTCAACCCTGTCCAATGCTGCTGCAGTATCGCCGGATAATAATATTTTCATAAAATCAACAACAACGCCACGATCGGCACGTTTTAACATATCCAAGACAGCACTTTCATTAACATGACCACCTGTTTGGGCAATGGCTTGGTCGAACAGGGACAGTCCATCACGCACAGAACCGTCTGCGGCACGTGCCAATAACTCATTTGCCCCATCTGTTAATTCAACGTTTTCTTGGGTTGCAATCCAGGCAAAATGTTTTTTTAATGTTTCAACTGGGACGCGTACTAAATCAAAACGTTGACAGCGTGATAATATGGTTACAGGAACCTTACGAATTTCGGTTGTCGCCAAAATAAATATTACGTGTGCTGGTGGTTCTTCTAATGTTTTCAATAGTGCATTAAATGCGCTGGTTGATAACATATGGACTTCGTCGATAATGTAAACTTTGTATCTGCCGTTTGTTGGGCGGTACTGGGCGGCATCTAAAATATCACGCATATTATCAACGCCGGTATGAGATGCAGCGTCGATTTCCATAACATCAATATGTTGGCCGGCAGCAATTGCACGGCAATTTTCGCATTTTCCACATGGTGTTGGGGTTGCATGGTCTGATGATTGGCAATTCAAAGCCTTGGCCAAAATACGGGCGGTACTGGTTTTCCCCGTTCCACGAATTCCGGTAAAAATATATGCGTGGGCAATACGCGAAGTGTTGATTGCTGTGGTTAATGTTTTTACCAAAACATCTTGACCGATAAGTGATTGAAAATCTTGGCTGCGATATTTGCGGGCCAAAACTGTATAATTGTTGTCCATGTGAAAACTTCCTTTGATAAACAGAATATCAAAAACATATGCAATTTCAACAATTAAAACAAAATAAAAATACGTAATCCGTAGATTTTTGGTATTACGTATTATTTACCGGTCTTTGGTTGATATTTTTAATTTAAATTTGTAATAAAATCTGGAAATGCGTTATCGTCATCATCTGATGTGTCGGCGTTTTCTGCAGCTTCGGCCACAGCGGATTCTGCGGCAATTTTTTCGGCGGGGGTGCGTGTTTGATCAATTTTGTTTTGTTCTTCGTTGACAATACGCCCATAATGTTCGGCCGCCTGTAACAAACGTTCACGTTCAATCTCATCGGCTGTTTGACGTGCCAAGTCCATATATTGTTTTCTTTTTTGACGCCACTTGTGGCAACGTTGAATCATCGAACCGACAGACGATTGTTGTTTTTTACTTTGCATATCATTTCTTTATATTTACAGGAATTTAATTCAGACGTTAATGTACTTTTTATATAATCATCAACGCCAACTTGTAACAGGATGAAATATAAAACATATGAAAACCGATTGCAATATTTTTTTTCAATTGCTATTCTTTTAATTCGTAGGAGGCTTTGTTATCTTGTCTTGGCGTCAAAGTGGTAATTTTTTATTGCAAGCATTATTGGCGTTAACGTTGGTGTTCGCATTTGTTCCTTTTTTTGCAAAAAACTTGGTCGTACAAAACATGAATGCAAAAATGTATGTTTCAACGCGACAAATTGAAACCGCACAAACAGCAGCCAGAATTTTTGTTCATGAAAATGCATCCAATTTAAATTACGGTACAATGATTGTGCGTGGGGATGAATTTACCGATTTGTTGGAACCGTATGGTTTGCCGTTGGGTTTTGTTCCCAGAACTGCATTGGGGCAGGAAATAATATTGGTTTTGAACAAAACAGATAATCAAATAAATTCGTATTTGAGGGTTGTTGGTGGAAATTTAAGCCAGCTAAATATTGCTGAAATGGCACGTCGTATTGGATTTTATGCCACGGTGGATGATGATGTATTGGTTGTTGGGTTGGCGTTGGAATCGGGATATTCAGATGTTGTTTCCAGAAATGATGTTGATGGGTATGATAATGCGTTTTTAACTGATTTAGATATGGGGGGCTTTGCGATTGATAATGCTGCATCTGTTGTTGGGATGGGTGGGGAATTTGAAACGGTGGAATTTGGGATGTTAAATATTTCTGGTACAGAAAGTGGCCGTCGTGCAAAAAACGTTATGAAAAATGTTAGGACGGATAAAACCCTGTTCCAAAGCAAAAATGGTGAGGTTGCATTGGCGATAGTGCGGGGAAATATAAATATTGAAAATGTCACAGCACGAACAGTGTCAAAATTTGGTGATGTTGGAACATTTAGTGCTAATGATGCGGCGGTAAATGATTTTGCAATGACGGCTGGATATACAAATTTTGTTGGCCCATCTGATTGGAAAATTCATGGTAATGTTGTTACCGGACGTATAAATTTTAGTGTTGATCAATTAGATATAGATTCATATTTGGATGCCGCCCGTGGCCAGGATGTTTATATCAATACAGATGATTTAGAATATTCCACGTCCAGTGGTATTGATGCTGATTATATCAGTGCATCTAATATAACGTTGCGTAATCAGACATCACGTGCGTTGTCAATGGGTAAAACAGGCAGTGTTTTATTGGATATTAGACCTGCGGGTACGTCTGTATTTCCCGATATATCTGTTGATAATATTAATAACGATAATTTTTCAATTTTAACCGATGCCACAGCAAATAGTTCAAAAACAATTGGGTGTAAATCGATTATATCTGAACTGGGGGGAAAATATAATTCAAAATCTGTGGCACAAAATATAATTTGCCAATATGTTTTTTGGCAACGATTGGAACACAGAATAGATATAAAACAATGTTTATTGGATGGTAAGGGTGACTGTATTAAATAAAAATTTTTTTATTAATTTGCAATCGGGGGCCAGTATGACAGAGGTAATTTTATCTTTGGCAATTGTGTCGTTGGCGACGCCGTTTTTGTATGGGCAAATAAAGCGTGTAAATGATAATATTCGTGATGTATCTGTTGCAAATCGAATTGTTGCAACACGTGATGGTGTATTGAATTTTGTGCGTTCTAATCAAGATTTGTGGCCTGAGGTTGCACAAATAAAATTGAATTCGAATGATTTGTTGGAAATGTCAACAGGGGCGATTGCGGGATTTATTGATAAATATAAAATTCACGGTGCATCTGTTACGGATGTTTATTTGGCATTTGATTTTGGGGTGGGCCAGATACAAACAAATAAAATTGCACGCCATATCGGTAATAATGCGGCAGTTGTAATGAATGATGGTGTTGCGTATGCTGGGGATTGGGCAATTTCTGTATCGGATTTTAAACCAGGATATTTGGTATACAGGATATCTAGGGATACTTCCGGTGTGGATACGTCACAATACTTGCATCGTGGTGCGTCTGGGGCATTGGATTTAAATGTTATGCAACGTGATTTAAATATGGGGGGACATAATATTGATAATGTTGGTATTGTTACGGCTAAATCAGTGCAATCAAAAAATGTAAAGGCAACATTTGCAGAATTTGATGAATTAAATGTTGGAACGGTGCATTTTGCATCTGGGGCAAATATAGAAGGGGGCAAGGTACAATTTGAAAGTGTTCGTGTCGCCGGTGATATATCTGGTTTTCGTAATATATATGCAGACAAAATGAATGGCGATACGTATTCAACATTGGGACATGTTATTGCCGACAGGGCCAATATTACAGAAAGTGTAAATGTTTTACATGATTTTACCATAAAATCTGATTATGTTCGTACGATATCTGGTTTTTCTGGTATTCGGGCAAATCGTGTTGCAGTACCGTTTTTGCGGACGGAACAGTTAATGTTTTTTGAAAATTTTGGTTTGACGATTTCTGGTGAATTGATAAATTCAGGTACCAGTCCGTTGAAAATTGGGTCCTGGTTATATCCATCAACATCGTTACCCAATTTTAACAGTATAACCTTTACACGTGCCAATTTTTCTGATATGCCAGATTTAAATGAATTTAGTGTTATTATGGGAAATGATTGGCAATCCTTTAAACCAAAGGATTTACAATGATTAAGCGTAAATTTTCTGTTTTTTCAAATGATAATTCGAATAACGGGAATATGTTGGTTGAACTGTTGTTAGGGGTTGCACTGGTTGCGGTAATAATGCCGTATGTTATCCGATATCAACAACGAAATATTCGACGGACAGAAAATATTGCAATTGTGCATGAAATGGATAATGTGCGTATTGCATTGGAACGTTATATTACACAAAATCGGGAACAGTTATTGAATACAGTTGGTCATACAATAATCCGTGTAAATATCGATAATCTGAAAGATTACGGGATAAATATCGAAAATTTGGATGGTGCCCGTTATCAATTACGAATATTAAAATCTGGTAATTTACGTGGAAATTCGTCTTTGCAGGGTGTGGTTGTATATAATGCCGATGATATTACACCATTGCGTACACGTGAAATAGTATCCGTTGGTGGTCAAGACATAGGTTTTGTTGATGGCCGGCGTACATATGGTACGTACGGAACATGGCGATTAAATAATGTGGATTTGGGAATCGGTGGATTAAACGGTATTGTTAAAACAACTGCGGTAAATTCAAATAATACATTGTATTTATGGCGGGTGCCGTCAGATAATTCGGCGGATGCAACGATGGGTGTTGCATTAAATTTGGGACAACATGATTTAAAAAATATTTCTAAATTAAATGCCGCGATGATGACATTTAACGAAAGGGTAAAATTTGGTGCGGGAATTGCGAATTTGATTGTTTTCCAGAACAGAACTGTAATTGATTCTGATTACTATACAAAAAACGCCATTGTGAACGGGGTAATGTCATCGGATGGGCGTTCAATGGATGTCGCAAAAACGTTTAAATTGGAAGATGTTGGTAAATTTTCGGGCTTTAATGTAAAAAATTTATGGGTATCCAAATTGACATTGCCGGGTGTGTCTATTAATACATTGGATAATAAACCAGCGATATTACATGTTAATGAAACAATTGATATGATATTGGGACGAATTAATGCGATGATGGTAACTGTTGGATTTTCAGGGTCTGTAACCCCAAAATTGGTTATACATAATAAAATTTCAGATTCAGTTAATTCCGATTATTTTTGGGATGTAGATAATGGTGTTGCAAATTTTAATGATGCGATATTGGCTGAATTAAATCGTATGGCACCATTGGTTTTAAAAATGGAACAGATTACAGGGACAAATTCAACACAATTATTTTCAACCGTTGCGTCAAATTCAAATGCAACATTTGCAGATTTTACAAATATAATTGCACAAATTCAAACGCGTGTTCGGGCGAAATATCGTTTGTTGAATTTAGAATAATTTATGATATAAAGATTGGTATGAAAACAATATGTAAATTTTGTAAAACAGAATATTCAATTGATGGTGGGTGTTTTGGTCCCGTTCGTTGTGCCGTTTGTGGATATGTATGGAATATTGTTCGGCCGACACGACACGGGGCGTTTTTGACGGTGTTGGCGGCATTATGTGCAATTTTGTCGGCATCTGTATTTGCTGTGGCGGTTATTTTGAACCATAATTCGGATAAAAAGATGCAACAACCGTTGGTTGTTCGGGTTTCAGATATTCGTACGGCACCGGATGCATTGGGGGTTGCACGTTTTATTGTTACAGGTGTTGTTGAAAACAGGTCCGGTGAAATATATGGTGCCCCCGATTTGGTTGCCATTTCATATGATGCACGTGGAACGATTATCGGTCGCCAGAAATTTACCCCACAGGTAACATTGATAGATGTTGGTGTATCTGTTCCATTTAGTCAAATTTTGACCAGTCCAGCGGACAAGGTAAAAAAGATAACGGTTAATTTTGCAACCCAGGGTGAATGATATGAAGTCTGTTTTATTTGCAGGAATATTTCTAA
>JAZUKY010000013.1:0-8878 GCA_045643525.1 Candidatus Enterousia sp.
ATGCCCAAGAAACGTTGCCACTTGCAGGGTTTGTGAATCAAATGGCAGAATCTGTAAAGATGCCTAAATAACCAAATGGTAATATTATGGCGTGAAAAAAATCACGCCATATATTGTATAACGTAATAGGGATAAAATATGAAAAAAATAATTTTGTTATTGTTTTTGATTGCATTGCCATTTGTGATGGCGGGGTGCGCTGGTAAATGCGAAACAGAACCTGTTGTTGCAGAAAATCACAAATTAATCGTTCCACCAAATTTTGGAAATTTGCCAAAATAAAATGAAAAAATTACCCCCGACGTTTGTTATATAGATATTTTTATGATATAATATCAATAAATAACAAATTAACGGAGGGATTCTATGAATGAAGACAACAATTTAGATTTATTAGATTTGGATGATGAACCATCCATTGATGTATTACCAGATGCAACACCATTTACAACGCCACGTCCAAAAAAACCGTGGTTATTATTGGGTGTTGGTTTGACTGTAATTATTTTAGCAACATATATTATTGTTAGTACAATTGGTGGCGATTCGTCATCGTCTATGCAAATTGATTTAGATGCACCACAGGTTGTTATCGATGGTGATAAATTGCCAACTGTACAACCAGCACAGGAAAACAAAGAACCGGAATCTGTTGTAACAGCAGATAAAAATAATGATAAAGCCGAAGAAAAAAAGGCACCGGTTGTGCAACCAGAACCCGATAGAATAGTTGTAAAACCAATTGCACCAGAAAATACAGGTGTACCAGTTCGTGTTGTCGAGGAACGTAAAAATGTTACATTTAACCCCGATAAACCCGTTGTAAAACCTGTTGCAAAACCGATGCCAAGACATCATGCGCCGGCTCCAAAGATGGGTAACGCGTCAAATGGATCATGGTATGTTCAATTTGGCTCATACAGCACACGTGCGGCCGCAGAAAACGCAGGACGTCAAATCCGTACATCGCATGCAGGCCTGTTCCAAGATAAACAATTTGTAATATTGGCAGCACGTTTACCAAATGGTACGACAACGTACAGATTACGTGTTGCGTTCCAAACATCTGCTTTGGCCAATGGTTTTTGCCGTAATGCAAAATCCGATGGTTTGGATTGCTATGTTGCAAAATAATAAAAGGATATAAAAATGAGGCTCGGTTGGCTGGAAATATTAGTAATTGTTGTTCTGATTTTGATTTTGTTTGGATATAACAAAATCCCGGGGATGATGAAGAATATCGCCAGTGGTATAAATATATTCAAAAGTGAATTAAAAAATACAAAACCGGAAAAACAAACGACGACCACAAAAAAGAAGGTTGGGAGAAAAACAAAAAAAGTAACAGGGAAAAAATAAATGGCACATACTGGTTTTAGAAAGCCTGCTACGATTCAGAATATTGAACATAGCGGAACAAGTGTACGTCTTTGGCGTGTATTTGAAGAAAATGAAAAATCTGTTTGCACAACGTATGTTTTTCAGGATTTAGATTCGGCAAGATGTAAATATGACGAATTGCTTAAACAATACAAAGTCAATATATTTGATCCAGTGAAAAACAGAATTAAATAAAAAACGCCCAAATGGGCGTTTTTTATTTACGTAATTCGTATTCTTCTTGTTCTTCGATGGTCATTGTTGCCAATGGACGGGCCAACATACGTCCCAAGCCAATTTCTTCACCAGAAACAACGCTGTATCCATATGTGCCGTTTTCAATACGTTCCAATGCAGCATTTATTTTATTTAATAAATTGTTATCGCGTTCAGACATACGCAAATTCATCGTAATTTCTTGTTCAAATGTTGCACTGTCCGATTCGTCCCCAACACCCTCATTTTCGGATTTATCAGCCATACGTACAGCATTTAATACGTCATCTTTCTCAGCCGCTAACTCGTCCCTTTGGGCGATCAAAATCTGATAAAAATACGCCAACTGTTGCGGACACATGTATGGTTCAGATTTTTTAGGAACATATTTTGGTGGTAATTCCAATGTTTTATAATTTGTGTTTGCCATTGATTAGGCTCCTTGTAATTCATTTATCCAGGCTGTTAACGTATCTGGGTCCATAACGCCTGTACGTGTTTCAACCAATTCACCATTTTTAAATGCCATCACGCATGGAATACTGCGAATGCCATATTTTGCGGGTGTACGACGGTTTGTTTCATCAATTTCAAATTTTATAAAATTTACATCTGCAATTTGATCGGAAACAGATTCAAAAATTGGGCCAAACATACGACATGGACCACACCAGGTTGCCCAAAAATCAACCAATGTTAATCCATTACCCAGCATGGTAGCAAAATTTTCATCACTTGCATGTTGTACAGCCATCTTTTTCTCCTTTGGTGTTGCTATTTCAAACGAGTGTATTATAATCGCAGTAAAATGCAAGAGAAAACATAAAATGAATAAAATCATATACTTAGATGCCGCTGCGTCATATTTAAAGCCCGAAACTGTTATAAAAAGACAAACAGAATTTTTAAAAGATGAATATGCAAATGCAGGGCGTGGGGTTTGTGAACGTGCGGTTGCTGTTGATAATATTGTTAAAAATGCACGTCAAAGTATTGCAGATTTTATCGGGGCTGATTTTAATCAAATCGTTTTTACATCCGGGGCCACGGATGGTTTAAACAGGGTTGTTAATATAATCAAAAATACGCTTAATCGTATCGGAGTGGTTGCAGTATCTGCATTGGATCATCACAGTGCACGTATGCCATGGATGGCGGCGATGCGTCGCGGAGAGTGTGAAATCGTTGAAATTCAATTAGATGATAAAAATAATATCGATGTTAATCATATTCCAAATGCTGATGTAATGATTATAACTGCAATGTCTAATGTTTTGGGAATAAGCCAAGATGTTGCACAAATAATTCGCATGGCACACAAAAAAAATCCAAATGTCATAACAATTGTTGATGCCGCACAATATGTTGTTCATTCAGAAATAAATGCAAAAAAATGGGGGGCGGATTTTATTTGTTTTTCGGGACATAAAATTGGTACAGACACAGGATTGGGGATAATGTATATTCGTGATCCAGATAAATGGTCAACAGATAAATTTGGCGGGGGGATGGTTAATAAAATAACGGGTATAGATAAATGGGATGAAAATATAGCACCAGAAAAATTTGAATCGGGTACATTACCATTAACACAGATTGCTGGACTGCCATGTGCAATTGAATGTATAAAATCGAATCGGCCAAATTTAAAATTAATACAATATGCGTATGATAAATTGCAAAAAAATTCACGTGTAAAAATATTATCATCACGTGATGCGGCAATTTTATCGTTCGTTGTTGATGATATGCATATATTGGATTTTGGGGTTTTGGTTGGTGCATATGGAATTTGTATGCGTGTCGGTAATATGTGTGCAACGTGGATACATGATAAATTCGGAATAAAAGGCAGTGCACGAATATCGGTGGGAAATTGGAATACGATTGATGATATTGATAATGTAATTAATGTAATAAACAAGGTTATAAAATAAAATGGATGTGACACAATCAGATATTATATCGGCACTACGTGGTGTTTTTGATCCAGAAATTCCTGTAAATATATGGGATTTGGGTTTGGTTTATGATATTAAAATAGATTCCGCTGAAATTGTGATCACAATGACTTTTACCAGCCCAACATGTCCCATGATGGAAGAATTGTTGACTCAGGTTCGTGATGTAGTGACTGCTGTGTCAGGTGGACGTTCTGTACGTGTTGATTTGGTATGGGAACCCGCGTGGGATTTGTCGCGTATGTCTGATGCCGCCAGATTGGAATTAGATTTGACAGAACAGGGATGGTAACAGATATGACGTACGAACAAATAAAACAAATGTTAATGATTACACAGGATCCAGTTGAACGATTGGAATTAGTTATGGATTTTGGAAATCATATGGAATCTATTCCAGATAATGCCGTGTGTTCGGAAATTTCTGGGTGTGCATCCATGGTAAAAATTTGTCGTTTGAATAATAATTTTTATGGCGTGGCCGATTCGGCATTGGTACGTGGTATTGTTGCGATATTGGTTGCAATGGTTGATGGCAAAACGCCAGAACAAATAAAAAAAATGGATTTACTAACCGAATTTTCATCATTGAACTTGAATTTGGGGGCGGGGCGAATAAATGGTGTAAATTCTATGATTGGTTTTTTACAAAATTTGTGATACATTGTCATGTGAACAAAATCAAAAAAACGGGGGGGATATGTCTGCGGATGAAAAAATGTTACGAATAGGTATATATGCATTTTTTGCAGTTGTTTTTTTGACAGAAATTTTACAGGTGTGCTATAAAACACAGGATCAGGCACGTAATCGAATACGTAATGAAACAGTTAAAGTTCAACAGGAAATTGCCACCAGACAGACTGTTTTTGCAACAAATGTTCGACCAGAAAATTTGCGTAATTTGGTGACAGGTGTTATTCCAAATGCAGAAATAATAGGTTTTAAAAAAACAATATCAATTGATGCGATACCATTGCGTGTTGTTGGGGAATAATTAAATGTTCGAAGTTGGACATGATATTTTTAAAAATGGTTTTTCTGTACATGGAACAGTGGACAGTTCGGCACATGCCCGTTTACGTTTTGTTTATGGATTTTTTTGTTTTTGGTTTATTGTGTTCATTATTTACACATTAATACTAGGATTTAAGGGTATAGATAAAACACGCAGACCCATGGCGTCTGGAATATGGAATGTAAGCCGGGCAGATATTGTTGATCGTAATGGTGATATATTGGCAAAAAACGTTTTGACCGGACATGTTACATTACGGCCACAGGATATAAAAAGCAAAGATAAGGAAGCTGTTGCCAGATTAATTTATCAGGTGTTTCCAGATAAGTATTCGTTGGCAGATGCATTAAAAATTGTAAATTCCGATTCGAAATATATTAAATTGAAATCATACGCCAGTGATTTGGAACGTGAAAAGATATTAAATGCCAGATTGTCGGGTTTAAAAATAGAAACAGATCAAACCAGAAAATATCCAAAGGGACGTTTGTTTTCACATGTGGTTGGGATGGCGTCTGGAAATAAATTAGATGGATTCAGGGGCTTAGAGGGGGCAGAACGGGTATATAACGATTATTTAAATGAAAATACAGATCCATTGCGTCTGTCGCTGGATTCCAGAATACAGACAGTATTTTATGATCAATTATCAATTGCGATGGATAAATACAGGGCCAAAGCCGCGATGGGGATGTTAATGGATTCCAGAACGGGGGAAATGTTGGCAATGGTATCGTTGCCAGATTTTGATCCATCAAATATAAATGCAGATCCAAAGGCAAATCGTAAATTTAAATTGTTACGTGATGCGTATGAAATGGGATCTGTATTTAAGGCCTTTAATACTGCAATGGCAATGGAAAATGGTATAAACAAAGAATATTATGTCAAAGAACCGTACAAAATTAAAAATAGCACGGGGCGAATAGTTGGAACTATTAAGGATATGAGCAGTTTTAGACCCCCGCGTCCATATTTGACGGTTGAAGAAATAATGCTGCATTCATGTAATGTTGGCAGTGCACAAATTGCGCTGGATTTACCGGATGGAACACAACAAGAATTTTTTCATAGATTGCATTTTGATAAACCATTGAATTTGGATTTTGGCCGGACAGAACATTCAATGATGCCACAAAAATGGGGACCGGTGGAACGGGCGACAATATCATATGGTCATGGTATTGCAGTGACCCCAATGCACCTATTATTGGGTATTAATGCGATAACCAATGGGGGCATATATATAATGCCAACACTGCGAAAACGAACGGTGGGTGTGGTTAATGGCGAACGTGTTCTAAGTTCAGATATTTCTGAACGTGTGCGTGGTGTAATGTTCCGTATTGCTGAAGAAACAACGGGACGTTTTGCGCGTGTTGCAGGTGTTAAAATCGGTGGTAAAACAGGAACCGCTGAAAAATATAATAACAAGGGTAGTAACTTAACTGTGTTTGCTGGTGCATTCCCAATAGATGCCCCACGGTATACCATATTGGTGATTTTAGATGAACCCAAAGGGACCACTGAATCTGGTGGATGGAAAACAGCGTCTTGGAATGCAGTACCAACCGCAGGAAAAATTTTAGACAGTATCATGCCATTGCTATTTGAATAATTTTTAATTATAATACTGTTGATAATAATTAATAAGAGCGTTAAAAGTGAGAAAGGTTGTTGATAAATCCATGTTGGGACAGACATGGATGTTGGCGGATTATTCAGATAGTATGAATGGTGCCAATGGTACGGATGGTTTGGTTGAAAATGTTTTGGCAAATCGTGGAATTACGGATGATGCCGATCGTAATCGTTTTTTAAATCCCAGTATCAAAGGATATATGCCTGATCCTAGTGTGTTGATGGATATGGATTTGGCTGCGGGGATAATTGCTGATTCGGTTGTTGCGGGGGAAAAAATCGCAATATATGGTGATTATGATGTTGATGGTGTTACCGCCACTGCAATATTTGTTAAATTTTTACGTGAAATTGGTGTCGACGTTATTTGGCATTTGCCAACCCGTGAAGGCGAAGGTTATGGGTTAAATGTCGCCGCAATTAATGATTTACATTCCAAAGGTGCCCAATTATTAATAACTGTTGATTGTGGAATTAGTGGCAATAAAGAAGTAGAGGTTGCCAAACAATTGGGAATGAAAGTTGTTATAACCGATCATCATTCACCGGATGCTGTTATCCCACAGGCAGATGCGGTTGTTAATCCAAAACGTCATGATGATACATCAGGGTTATATTATTTGGCTGGTGTTGGTGTCGCGTTTTTAACATTGGTTGCACTACGACGTGAATTAAAAAGACGTAATCTAGAACAACAAATATCTGAACGTGTAAATAATTTAAATTTAATGAATTATATGGATTGTGTCGCGTTGGGAACGATATGTGATACGATGCCGTTGATTGAATTAAATCGTGCATTTGTTGCAACTGGATTAAAGATTTTGGGATTGCGTCAAAATCTGGGATTGCGTACATTAATGGATGTTTCAGGAATAAAGAAAACAACAGTTTATGCCGCTGGATTTGCGTTGGGACCACGTTTAAATGCCGCCGGTCGTTTGGATTCGGCAACACCAGCATTGGATTTGTTGTTAACAGATAATCCGTTAATTGCAAATGATTTGGCTAATAAATTGCATAAAATGAATCAAGAAAGAATAGATATTCAAAATGCAATAATGATTGATGCCACAGAACAAGCACAAATTTGTTGTGATGCCGGAAATCATAGTTTGTTTGTTTGTGGTGATAATTGGCATGGTGGGGTTATGGGGATAATTGCCGGTCGATTAAAGGATAAATATAATTTGCCATCGTGTGTTGCAACGCGTTGCGATGGAATTATAAATGGTTCTGGACGTTCAATTCCAGGAATAGATTTGGGAAAAATAATACATGATGCATTGGCCGCAGGCGTTGTATCCGAAGGGGGCGGACATGCCGCCGCCGCCGGTTTTTCATTGCCAACAGAAAACGAAATTGCGTTTCGTGAATTTTTAGAACGGGCGGTTTGTGATGCGTTGGGTGGACAACTGCCGGATGCACAAATTATTGCGGATGCGGATTTAGATGCTGGTGGTGCAACAATGAATTTAGTTAAACGTCTAAACGCGTTGGAACCATTTGGACAGGGAAATCCAGAACCAACATTAATTTTACATGGTGGTATATTAAAGTATGCATCTGTAATGGGGGGCGGGGCACATTTGCGTGGAACAATAACAACCAGTTCTGGATCCCAATTATCGTTTGTTGGTTTTAATTTGGTTGGTACCCCGGTTGGTGAATTTTTATTGGATGATGCAAATACAAATACCAAAATAATGATGTTGGGCAAATTAAAAGAAAACGAATATAATGGTCGTGTCAGTGCCCAATTTTATGTAGAAGATATTGCAATATAGATATAATCATGAAAAATAAAATAGAAAATTTTATTGAAAAAGTTCGTGCTGCGAAAACAATAGTATTGTTTGCACATAAAAATCCTGATGGTGATGCATTGTGCAGTGTATTGGCGTTGGCACGTTTAATAAAAATAAATTTTGGAATAGACCCTGTATGTACCTATGACGGTAATATTCCAGATTGTTTAGATAATGTTCCAAATAGGCATCATATTAAGTATTTTGAAAAGGTTGATTTAACAACACCATTTGATTTAGCAATTGTGTTGGATTACGGTTCAAAAAGAAATATTGGTGGTAATTTATCTGTTTTGGATGTGGCACGTGATACGGTAGAAATTGATCATCATAAACATGACAATGATTGTGTGGCGACGTTATGTTTAAATGATGACATGGCGGCTGCCACGGGTGAGATTATTTTTGATATAATGCAAAGCCAAAACTGGAAATACGATAAAATCGTTTTGGATTTATTGGCGGTTTCCATTTTAACAGATACAGGTTTTTTTCGATATGCACGTAATGGACACGTTTTGCGTATAATGGCGGATTTGGTTGATGCTGGGGTTAATATTGATCATTTGGCCACCGGTTTGAATAATAAACCACGCAACACTGTTCAAACAGAGGCATCAATTGTTGCACAGGCTGAATTTGTATACGACGGACGTGTTGCCGTTGCGGTTGTATCAAAACACGATTACAGAAATTTAGACGGGCGTGGTGATATTATTTTAAATCTGTTGGGGCAAATTGGTGGTGTAGAATATATCGTATTGTTGAAAGAGCAAAAAGATAATCAAATCGGATTGTCATTACGTGGAAAGACAAAACCCGTTAATCATATTGCCACAGCATTTGGTGGTGGT
>JAZUKY010000014.1:0-6592 GCA_045643525.1 Candidatus Enterousia sp.
ATCTGGACGTTTCGGTGAATTATACAATTTTTGTAATCCATCGCTTATTTCTTTGCTTTTGAGGTTCCCATTTTTTATTAATCCTTTAAGGTCACTAGCACTCAACCACTTATTATCTTTTTGTGGTAAATCATTGACCGACAATTCAAAATCATACCCTTGATTGTTTGCCCAATCCAAAAAATCATTAACATTATTTTTATTTATGCATATTGGTTGGTGGGGTCCAGATTGCATTCGTTTACACCAATCTGGACGTTTCGGTGAATTATACAATTTTTGTAATCCATCGCTTATTTCTTTGCTTTTGAGACTCCCATATTTTATTAATCCCATAAGGTAGCTAGCACTCAACCAATCAGATGTTTTCTGTTCTATTGACGGATGATTTTCCTCATATTCGTTAAACAACGTTATTAAGTCTGCTGTTTTTGTTATTATGCGTGTAAAACCATATTGAATATTTTCCGATGTTTTTTGTTCCAGTTGCTGTTCATCTGATACTTTTTGTTCTGATTGCCGTTTAGACGTTTGTTTGTTATTTTTAATATCATAATTATCGGGCAATACTATTGGTGCATGTATTATATCTTTGAATAAAATCTGCGATACACCCGTTGCCGTTTCTAACACAGAATCAATCGGTTCATTTGCAACGCGTTGGAATACCATATCAACCACAAATGCAAACTTATCCTTATCTTTTGGATTTATTCTTAAAACACGACCGGCTGTCTGTTCTGCCTTGACCCTGGAATGCGTTGGATAATTCATACATAAACTAACATTCACATCATCAAAACCTTCGGTCATGGTACCAACCTGACATGCAACCTTGTATTTTCCATTTCGGAACTTATCTTGATATTCTTTAAAATTATCCGTTTTACTGTTTAATGAAATCGCAATTTCCTTTCCTGCTAATTTATTTATTTTTTCTGCCTGTAAATTTGCAATTTCTATATTTGGACAATTTATTAATGCCTTGCACTTTCTAAATTCTATCCCAGTATCTTCGTCATAACCATTCATATAAACATTGGCAACCTCTGACGTCAATGTTTCCGGGCTAAAATTATTCAACGATTTATAATCGTAATCACCCGTATTATCTAATTTGGCCTGTGATAAATCACATACCATACTGGATCGTACCAAAATATTCTTTACCGGACACAATATCGATTTTTTTACCGCATCATTAATTGGTAACGATACCAATTCTGTGGGCAATAATTTTGAAACCCTTTTGTTCGCTTCGTAATCCGGTGTTGCCGTAAATCCAATAACTGGGCTATGTTTAATTAATTTTTCTAATGACTTAGCTGTTTTATTACCCAACATATGATGTGCTTCGTCCGCAAAAACAAACCCAATATTGTTAATATCAATTTGATCCATTAATGTTGATAACGATTGATATGTTGTAATTATAACATCTGAATCCGTTTGTTTTTCTTTGCCATAAAACTCGCTGGCTGTTAAATTTGCAAATCGTTTTAATTCGTTTTGTGTTTGGTCAATCAATGCAATACGTGGTACAATAATTAACACCTTTTTACGATTATCACCGGCACCATTTAAATACGCACGTGTTAACAAAGAAAATGTAACGGTTTTACCAAAACCCGTTGGCAATTTACAATAACTGTGTGCGAATTCAGACGCAGTAAATCCATTAAATTTATTCAAAATATCATATTGATGATTACGTAAATCAACCGTTAAATCATTGACAATACCAGGTTTGCCATTATATCCATTTAACCCCGCAAATAAAAAATTTACCTGTTTTTTTATATTGTCACTCATTGGATTTTCCCTCTTTATACACGTCTTAATATAATACAAACACATCAATTGTCAACTAAAAGTGTATATTTTATTACTTTTAAACAATATTTTCATAATCAAAAACTGGCGTCGGTTGACACCAGTTAAAAAATATACCAAATCCATAAACATTTTTAATGTTGCGGAAAACATTTAATAAAATCATTTATTGTAGCACCCGTGGCCGACAACATTTTGGCAATCGTCCCAAACGACAACCAACGTGGTTGCCCAAATTTAGAAAAACGTTTACTCTTATTAAATACAGTTGAATCCAATCCACATCTACGTGCCAATCCAGAACAAGAATATCCACGTATTTCTGCAAATTTTTCAACCGCAATCCATACATCTGAATGATTCATTTTACCTTCCTTTGGTTCACACTATAAATTGTATTCTTATTGTACCATTTTTCCAAATTGTTAATTTTCCTAATAAAAAAATGTCCAGTAATCTGGACATTTTTTCATACACAACATCATTTATTATTTTTTCTTTGTCTGTTTTTTCTGATGATGTTTCACAGAATTATTTTCATTTGAATATAAATCCCATTTATTATCATCAATTTCATCATCAAAATATTGTTCATAACAATTATCACCTGTGAACATTTGTTCAAATGAATCACGAACACGCGGATGTTTATCCGCATATTTTTTTATTCCAAATATCAATGCAGCCATCATCATTTTTTCCAAATCCACCGTAGACACCCTTTCCGCAACCCTGTCACGAACAATTAATGCAACGTCTTTGATTACATGTTTTGCATATCCCAATACTGAATGTTTGCGTCTGCGTCTGGCAATAATTTCTTTGACCCATATTGTACAAATTAACCCAATCAATGGAATTGCAACACAAATTACAAAATATTTAAATGGGCTGTCTGCACAAAATCCATTTCCAAATACTGTATTACATGTGTTTGCCATATGCATAAATATCACCGCAATTATTTCATACAAAACAATTGCCGTTAAACCTATTTTTATTTTTAACATTTTATTTCCTTTTTTCAAAAATTATATCATATTCCAGCATAAAAATCATCAGGATGAAAAACATAAAAAATTGGTGTCGTACAAATTCGCACAACACCAACATATTTATATAAAACAAACTATTTATTCATTTGAATCTTTCATTGATTCGCGTTGTTCCGCGGCACGGGCGGCCGTTTCAATCTGCAACAACTGATTTTCCAACGCTGTTCGTTCCGATGATTTATATCCCGTCTCTACTTCAACATCCTTTTTCTGATTTGATTCGGGCTTTACATGTTCTTTTGAATTTTTTTTCACTGTTTCAGCATTTTCCGATGACACTTTCGCCTTATTCACAACCGCCGGATTTATCAAATTATTGTAAATTTCCATAGCCTCTTTGGTTCCGGTCATATCACGTTGTAACAATTTATTATCAACACCTGGAACAAACCATTGATCCAACTTTAATGCCGTCAACTGCATAACCGGACGTGTACGGGCCGTCGCCAACCAACGTGGTAAACGTGGCATATCTGAATAATACCACAACGCGATCCAATAAATTACCCCCATAACACAAATACCACGAATTATTCCAAATATAACCCCCAATGTATGATCTGTAACCTTCATCATACTGGCCTGAATCATGTCACGCAATTTTTGATTAAAGAATCCTATAATCATCAACACGCCAAAAAACACGATAAAATATGATGCCACCAATGTGCCAACCGTTGATTCAGACAATTCAAACCAACTTTGCAGCAAACCATCCAATATCGGGGACAAAAATCGTGCTGACACAGCCGCTGCGACCCAAGACAATGTGGCCACAGTTTCATAAATACCACCACGAATTGTCGCCCACACAGTCGATGCCAGCACAACAATAACATAAATATAATCCAGCGTTGTCAAATCAAACATATATTTGCCCTATTATTTTTTACCCTTTTTGCGACATAATGCAACCGCACTTAAACCGGCAATAACCATCAACAAAAAACCGTAAAAATATGCTACATTACCCTTATCATTTTTTTTTACGGTTGTCGCATCATACTCAACAATTGCAGCACCACGATCCGCATGGGATGTTTTAAACCCTTCGGAATCTTTTTCCATTGCCTGTCTATTATCCGCCGCCGTTGCTTTATCTGCCTCTGTTAAATCCGCCTCAATCGCATCACGCAATTCTTGTTGCATAAAATCTGCATATCCCTGAAAACATTTTTCACCGATAACCATTACAGGAACGCCACCACTTTCATATTTACATTTTTGCAACGCACCCCTAAATGCATCCATTGTATTTTCCGACATTACATTAACCTCTGTCACGGTCAAATTCGGATATTCATATATCAATTGACTGGAAATAAAATCACGTGCATGATGACAATGCGGACATGTTGGTGAATAATAAATCGTTATATTGGCCGCCGATGCCGCACCAACGAACAATCCACCTAAAACAGCAAACATCATTGATATTTTTTTCATTTTTTCTCCTTTTATCTTATAGTACGCAGATTATAAAAAAACAATATACAGGGTTGCAAGTGCTTTTTATTGGTTTATCACAAAATATTATTCGTTGATATTATTGCATTTTATACTGTCTATATATCCGTATATATACTGTTAATACCTATCATAAATTACAGGTGTTTTATTTATTGTATAAACACGTCCATTATTTTTGATATTACGATATATATACAATACATTTGATATACTGTCATCTGTATTATTCCATGGATTATAATTGCCAATAATTTGACGGGTTGTATTATTTCCAAACACCACATTAAATGTATTATCAAAAACACGGGTATACTCATCATCAAATGCAACATCCATAACCATATTCATAACAATAAACCCATTTATCGCAACACGTGATTTTATACGTTGCATAAATTCAACTGTTACCAAGCCCTCGGGAATTTGATACGAATTAGAATAAACATCCAATATGATCAAATCATATTTTTCATCTGTATGCTTCAAAAATTGGCTGGCATCTTGAACAACAAATCTTTTATTTTTCGTCAATTTTTGTTGTAAAAAATATTGTTCTGAAATATTTTTTAATGACGCTTCTATATCAACAAACGTATAATTATTAAATGTATCGTCCAAACCTGCGGTAAAACCACCCGCCCCCAAAACCAAAATATTATAACGACGATTTTTAGGCATATTATAAATAAAATTTGTATTTATATAATCAATGTATTCCGCCGGTCGATTATTTTCCAACACAGACATAGGCAAACCATTCATATATAACGTTCGCACATTATCCGTATCAGTAACATATATCGTTGAATTTGCATTATTTACCAAAATTCCATACCGATTACGTAAAAAAATATCATTATTTATATAACACACACCAACAAACAATATCACAGATATTAAAATAATACATACACTTTTATATACAAAAAATCCCCCAACCAGTGCCAACATTACCATAAAAATGATTGTATTATTTACCCCCACAAACGGCATCAATATCAATGTGGTTGCCATTGATCCAATTACCGATCCAACAGTATCCCATGCCATTATTCCACCGGTATAATTTTTATTATTTTCATTAATTAACCGTGAAATTAATGTTGTATTTAATCCAAATATAAATGGTCCGATTGATAAAAAAACAATCGAATATAAAAATGTTTGTATAATACTGGATGTAATCCCAATATTTCCCATCATTGTCCAATATGTATTAATCAATGGAAAACTGGTGGCCGCCATTCCAAAAAACGCCACCAACATAAATCCACAACCCATCAATTTATTAATTTGTTCATTATGAATATGTCGGTTCATACCAACATAATACCCCAATGCCATAAAGCCCAAAAAACATCCAATTATAATACTGTTAATAACCGCAGATGATCCAACATAAAATGACAATTGTCGCATAACCAATAATTCCAACGACAAACTAATATATCCATTTAAAAACACCAAAAACTTCAATACAAAATTTGTTTTACTTTTCATTTTCGTACCGTATAAAAACAATTATTTTTTCAACCGCATACAACTATTCATATGCTGCGACAACACTTTCGGCAACCGCTTTTAAATTTTGTAATGATGTTTCGTACGTTGCACAATCACGTGCAATTTCTGAACGATATGCATCACGTAAATTACTGGCCATATAATAACAGGCTCGCAAATGTTGAACACAATACTCATGCCCCGTTGCAAATGCCTGTTGACCACGCACACGACTTTCGGTACTGGCCCAATCAATATTCAACGCGTCATCAATATTTGTCCATGAATTTGTCCCCGAATATTTACCCACCGCATTCATCCAATATTCATTCATTTCTGCATCGGACCATTTACCCTGGCCCTGTAATTGTGCAATCTGTAAAACTAAATCTTCGATTACGGGCTTATATGTGGCGTCAATTTGCGCCAATTTTGCACTGCAATAACATCTGTTATACGTCATATTTTCACGTTGGCAATAACCATTCATACAATCTGTATAATCCGCCAAACAACGTGCTGATGAAATATTACTGGATGCATCAACTGTCGCAATCGAATTCACACGGGCCATACTGGCCGAATTATCGGTACGTGAACTACGCGCCACAACACCACGTGTCGAATTTTGCCCCACTGCGGAACGTGCATTTTGTCCACCTGATGGGGTCGCCCGCCTGGCCACGACGCGACGTGATGTATTATTCGTATTAATCGTTGTCCCCACACCA
>JAZUKY010000015.1:0-3971 GCA_045643525.1 Candidatus Enterousia sp.
AATGGGGGCGTCCAATAAATTTAGCCATTTCATTGCATGCCCCAACAAATGATTTACGTGGTCAAATTATGCCAATAAATAATAAATACAATATATCAAATGTATTATCTGCCGCCGATGAATTTACATCCTTGCACAATCGTCAATTAATGATCGAATATATATTATTGGGACGTAAAAATTCAGATGGCGAAACCGTATTATTTAATGCAACACCAGATTATGCAGAAAAATTATCAGCGTTATTGGCTGGTAAAAATTGTATGGTTAATTTGATACCATGGAATGCTGTTGATGAACGTGATTTTGCTTCACCATCTGGTAACGCTGTGCACAGATTTCAAGATATATTAATAAAAAATGGAATTCATACGCGTATACGTCGCGAACGTGGCACCGATATTGGCAGTGCATGCGGACAATTACGATTAAATAATGCAAAAAAGTAAAAATCCCGCCAATTGGCGGGATTTTTAATATATAGATCACAAATTATTTATTTGGAATAATTTTGATTTCAACACGACGATTTTCTTGACGTCCCGCCGCTGTAGAATTTGAGGCAATCGGATTCGATGGTCCCATTCCTAAAATTTCAAAACGAGATGATTTTACCCCCTGCCCCTGCAAGTACGATGCAACAGCATTTGCACGATTACGTGATAATGTCTGGTTATAACTCAAAGTACCAGTATTATCTGTATATCCTGTAACCATAACTGTTGTATCACTATATTTGCTTAATACTTTTGCAACAGCATTTAATGTTGAATAAAAACCTGAATTAATATCTGCTGAATCTGTTTTGAATGTGATATTACCCGGCATAATTAAACGTATACTATCATCTGTACGTTCAATACCAACACCTGCACCCGCCAATTCTTGACGCAATTCGGCTTCTTGAACATCCAGATAATAACCAATACCACCACCTAATGCCGCACCTGCTGCTGCGCCTATCAAAGCGCCTTTCTTTTTATTTTTGGACACTAATGCACCCGTTGCGGCACCTGCGGCTGTTCCCAATGCGGTTCCCCAAACGGCTTTGGCAGTTTGTGATTCACCTGTATATGGATTTACTGTACAACCGGCCATCAACGCTGCAATTGCTGTAAAAGTAATTATTTTTTTCATATGCTTTCTCCTTCTATATGAATATATTCTAAAACATTTTTTTTTAATTACAAATTTTTTTACCACAGATTATAAATACGAATCTATAAACAAAAAACCGCCTAATGGCGGTTGTTATCTCTGGTGGATGTTGAGGGACTCAAACCCCCGACCCTCTCGGTGTAAACGAGATGCTCTAATCAACTGAGCTAAACATCCATAAAGCGAACATATAATAAATCATTTTTTTCGCAATGTCCAGTATTTTATTCAGATATTTGCATATCCCCTGTTGCATCTTCCATAACGCGGTCAATCAATGCATCCGCCTTTGTTTTGGCGTCTTTGTACGCTGTCATAAAAATTTCCGCAACCTTATCAGCACCATACGCCAACACATCTTCACTAATTTTTACACCTAATAAATCATATTTACCAGACATATCCATTACGCAACCACCATTTGCAGAAATACCACGAACGCGTGCTGATCCCAACTGTTCTTGTGCTTTATTTACTTTATCTTGCAATGCTTGGGCCTGTGCCATTAAATTATCAATATCCATTATAAATCCCCCTTTGGTAATTATATTAATATCCCGCCAATTGGCGGGATATTATTTATTGTTTATTTTTTGATTTCTGTACCTGTTTTTTGATCGATACCAACCATAGACATACGTGTTTTACCACGTTTATCGGCACCCAAATATTTTACAAATACTTTGTCACCCTCTTTGATTTTTGTATCTTCGATTTTTGCGATACGTTCACCCGTAATTTCAGAAATATGAACCATCGATTCAAAACCGTTCAAAATTTTTACAAACAAACCAAAATCTTTGATTCCAGAAACAGTACCAGCATAAATTGTACCGATTTCTGGTTCCGCAACAATATCTTTAATACGTGCAATTGCTGCATCTGCATCTTCTTTGGTTGTTGCCAAGATTTTTACAGTTCCATCATCTTCCAAATCAATTGTTGTATTTGTATCACGTGTTAATGCTTGGATAACAACGCCACCCTTGCCGATAACATCGCGTACCTTATCTGGATTAATTTTCATTGTATACGCTTGTGGTGCATATTCTGAAACATGATCACGTGGGGCTTTGATAGCTTTCTCAATTTTACCCAATATATGCATACGTCCATCTTTGGCTTGTGCCAACGCACGTTCCATAATTTCAAACGTAATCGATGTAATTTTTATATCCATTTGTAATGCTGTAATACCATCTTTGGTACCAGTAACCTTAAAGTCCATATCACCCAAATGGTCTTCATCGCCCAAGATATCTGTTAAAATCGCGTAATCATCACCTTCTTTGATTAATCCCATTGCGATACCAGCAACTGGTCGTTTTAATGGAACACCACCATCCATCATTGCTAATGTTGCACCACATGTTGTTGCCATAGATGATGAACCATTAGATTCCAAAATATCGGAAACAACACGAATAACATAATCGAATTGTTCACGACTTGGAACCATTGGATGCAATGCACGCCATGCCAAATTACCATGTCCCAACTCACGACGTCCCGGTGATTTCAATCCTTTGCATTCACCAACAGAATATCCTGGGAAATTATAATTCAAAATAAAATCACGTTCTTCGGTACCATCTAAACCTTCCAACGGTAACGCATCTTTACCACCACCCAATGTTAATGATACCAATGCCTGTGTTTCACCACGTGTAAATAAAGCTGAACCATGTGCACGTGGTAATACACCCAATTCAATTTCAATTGGACGAACTGTTTTTGTATCACGACCATCGATACGTGGTTTACCCGCCAATATATTACCACGCATGATACGTGCTGTAATATTTTCAACAATTTCATCTGCAAATGATTCCAATGTTGATCTTGCAACCGCTGTTTCTGGGAACAGTTCTGCAATACGTGCTTTGGCCTGTGAATGAACATCCGACAATGTATCTAAACGAACTAATTTTTCTTTGATTAACAACGCACTTTCTATTGCCGGTGCAAATTGTTCAAAATCAGATTCCATTGTAACATATTCAGATGTTTTTTCTGGTGTTGCCCAACGATCTTTACCAGCTTTTTCTGTCAATTCATTAATTGCACGAATAACCGCTTGTTGTGCATCAAAACCGAATTTAACCGCACCCAAAGTTGTTTTTTCATCCAATTCGCCTATTTCAGATTCAACCATCAAAACACCGTCTTTGGTTGCTGCAACAACCAAATCCATATTTGATTCTTCAACCAGTTTTTTAGACGGATTTAAAATATATTTACCATCAGCATATCCTACACGTGCCGCCCCAATTGGCCCAGCAAATGGAACACCGGACAACGCCAACGCAGCAGATGATGCAATCATAGATAAAATATCTGGTTGATTTTTTTTATCGTATGAAAAAACTTGTGCAATTATTTGAACTTTGTTTTTAAAGGTTTCCGGAAACAATGGACGAATTGGACGATCAATTAAACGTGCAATTAATGTTTCAGAAACACTAGCCTTTCCTTCACGTCTGTCACGTGACCCAGGAATACGCCCCGCTGATGCAAATTTTTCTTGATAATCAACTGTTAATGGGAAAAAATCTTGTCCTTCGACTGCCGTTTTTTCTGCACATACGGTTGCCAAAACCATTGTTCCACCCATTGTTGCCAACACAGCACCATTTGCCTGTTTTGCCATACGTCCAGTTTCCAAACGTAACACTTCGTCACCGTATGGAACCTCTACAACAATTGGATTATTCAGATGTGTTTCACCATCTTTGTTAAATAAACCAAATAACATTTTTATTCTCCATATTTAATGATTATTAATATCAAAACACGAAGAAAAATTATTCGTT
>JAZUKY010000016.1:0-14469 GCA_045643525.1 Candidatus Enterousia sp.
AATGCAAACATCAACAGTACCGCTATACTGGAAAAAATGTTTTTACAAATATGTGGATTTACGTATTTCATTATTTTTTATATTCCTTATTTCAATACAGCACATGCCAAATCATAAAATTTGCATAATTGGGTTGCCATAGATTTTTCGGCTTCGAATCCGGCGGCACATTTGTTTGCCATGCTGCGTTCACAGACGGATGTTATACATGATTGACGCCCAGAATCACCATCACACACAGATTTTGCATTTTGTAACCTTGCATCACGTGTATTTTTATATGTTGCCGCAATTGCATTGATTGCATTGTCTGTGTTTTGGACGATGTTGTCACGTGTTGCAATGATTTCTGTGCGAATATCTGTGATATAATCATCACAACCATTATTTTGAACACTGCATGCGGCAAAGAATTTATTAAAATCGGCATCATCTTTGCATGATGCATAATCTGGACCACAATGTTTTTCATCAATAATACACGATAAAATATCGGCATTACACGCAGATTTATTGGCCGGTTTTGCCATTTTATTTTGTAATGAATTCATTTGTGCACTGATACCCGCCGCGGTACATGACTGCTCAATTAATTTGTCATAATTATCGGTCACATCGTCTGGGGTGCATCCGGCAACCTTGGTAATACATTCACGTGTGGCCCATGCATAACGTTCACCGGGATCCGATGGGGCCTTTTTTAATTCTTTGTCTGTAAATGAATATTTTGCGGATGTCCCAACAGAAACGCTGCGCATACCATTATCGGTTGGTGGCGTGCCGGCCGATGAGGTGCCACAATATTGACATCTGGCCGAAGGATTTGTTGATAAATTTATTGCACACGCAGAATCCAAACATTTATTCAAATTTGCCACAGAACATTTTTGTGCCGGTGCGGCTAATGCGATACCGGGAATAAATGTGCAAACGATAAAATTTAAAATATGCTTTTTCATTTTCTCTCTGGGGCAATTTTACCATAATGGTGGAAAATAGGCAAAGAAAAAATATATTTTATGTGTCAAAGATGAATTTTTTGTGATACAATCTTTTTTACTAGACACATAATTTAAATATGTGCTATCTTGGCACATAGACAGAGAGAAATTTATATGAAGTACATCAGAATATTATTGTTTGCATTGTGTTTATGTCCGATTGCATCATATGCGGCATCGAATGAATTTGTCGTTGCAGCCCAATTGTTGTCGGCGGCAAAGAATGCCGATTTTCAACAGGTTCAAACGTTGGTAAACAGTGGTGCTAATGTTAATTTTGTGGACAGTACCGGATTATCAATCGTTTGTACTGCATTGATGAATAATGATATTCGTGCGGCCCAGATTTTACAAATGTATGGTGCGGATGCGTCACAATGTGACAGACAGATTAAACAATATAATTCACGAACAAAACCAAAGGTTAATACTGGCGGATTATTTAGTGGGCTGTCAACGGCCCAAGGTATGGCGTTGGCGGCGGCGGGTGCCGCCGTTGTCATTGGTGGACTGTATTGGTTAACAGATGTGTTTGATCCCGATAATGGTAATAACAATAATTCTGGCAGTAATGGCAATCGACCAAATAATAATACAGATGACAACAGTGGTGGCGTTGGTACCGCAAAGGCTGCATATGAAATTCCGTATGGTCCCGCAATGGCCAGTGCAGCCAAGGAACAGGAATTATATGTAGATAATTTGAATATGTACAATAAAACATCGTATTTAAATACATTTAATAAAATGAATGAAAGTGTATATCAGAATTATTTGTTATTAATGCATGGGTATTCACCATTGGTACGTGGTTATTTGGGAATGCAGACATTACGTAATCCAACATCGCGTGAACCGTTGGCGTTATCTGGAAATTCGTTGGGTGATGGTACGGCGGTACAGGGTGGTATGCCGGTAAATGTTGCGATTGTTACAACAAACGGTATCAATGCGGCCGATGAAACGTCATTAGAAAATAAATTTATGTTATGGGCAACTGTAAATAATAATGGAACGACTGTAAATGGGGCGGTGAATAAAAATTTATCCAGTAAATACTATAATAATGAAATCATTCTTGGGGAAAATACGGAATCGATTAATGATGATAATGTTACAGAGATGGAAAATCTTGGCGGTATAGTATTTGATTTATCTGGTAATGGGACGGCCATACATAATACATCGGCAACCGATTTGGATAATATGTTGGCCAAGGTTATTGTTGGCAGTGGGCCCGGTGAATATTCACCGGATTATATGGGGTTTATGCCAAATGGACAATTGACCGTATTCCGAACCGGTGGTGATGGTTTGGTGGCTGTATCAAATTCATTAAAAAATGGTACATATACGATGGCAGGCGAAACGTTGGCCACGGGGGATAAAATTACGTTGTTTGGTATCGAATTTGATGTTACAAAAAATGGTGATGATATTGTTATAACCAGTTCGGATGGTGAAACTGTATATAACGGTGAAATCGATTCGGATGGAATGTTGGTTTTAAATAATGTTAAAATTGGTGAATACACGGTTAAACAAGTATATAAGTTTGATTTAAATAAATTGGTTTTGGTGAAACAGACAAATGTGTACACAAATTATCAGGCATTATATAATGCAATAAGTTTATTGGGATATCCTGATAATCATGACTATAATGGGCGTTCACGGCCATCGGTTGTTGTTAATGCATCTGTGTTACCGGAATTACGTGACAGAAATGCTGCAACAATTGATGGTGTTTTTACATCCAGTGACCCCAAAGTAAATTTTTATAATTTAATTAATACATATTATGATCCAACGGGATTTGGGGCACAGGGAACATATGCACAGGAATTTTACAGCAGCACTGTTTGGAACAGTTCAAATGCACCATTGTTAATATATTCCACGGGTGGTGCAAAAACAGATATGAGCAATCAAGAACCAACATCACCGGCGTTATACGCAACATTTGAAAATGCCGCCCCATTGTTATATTCAAGTTTACAGCATAGATTTATGTCTGTGGTGGGGGTCGCAGTTTCTGGTGGAACATCTGAATATATTGATAAAGACATTTCGGGATTTTCGCTGGGGCAAGATCAAAGATATGTATTGTCAAATTGGTATGATGGTGATACATATTATCGTGCACGTATGTGTGGCATTGCAGGAACCGGGACCAGCAGTTTAGATCCATGGTGTTTTGCGGCGGTTGGTACAACCGATGAATTGGCCGCAGCCACGGCGGCAGGTGCGGTTGGGGTATTACGTTCCGCATTTAGTTATTTGGATACAACACAAATATTTACGTTGTTGGCGTTGACGGCCGATGGACCATTTCTGGGATATGATTATTCAGGTAATAAATATACAACAGATGGTTTGGTTGCTTATTTGAAAAATATGTATCAATTGCCAAACGAAATCCAATACAAAGTAGATGTTGGCACTATGTCCTATTTAGACGCCTTTGCAGAGGTTTTTGGTTATGGGTTGATAAATTTGGAACGTGCAACAACACCGGGAAAATCAATATATTATTATGATGGTCAAACAAATAAAATTGTTTCAGCCAATGGAACGGCATATTGGCGCAGTGCACAAAATACAACCGTGCGGACATCTGCGGTGTTCAGTCCACGTGCCGCAACAATCAGTGCACCGTTTTATGATGTTTTAACCAGTGTTGATGATGATATATCATTACCACGTGTTTGGAAAAATGAATTTACGTTGGGGGCATCTGGGCGTCGCGGTTTGTACATGGGGGATGTATTGGGTGATTTACGTGTTACAAATGAAATGCCTGAACAGACAAAAATAGGTGCCATTACATTTTCAATGAACGCATCACATCGTGAATATGCGGATAATTTTGGTGGATTGGATAATTTACAATTGGGAATAAAATCTGGTAATTGGAATTTTATGGCGGGATATCAACATTATTTCACAGATAATATGTCACGTTTTGATGGTGGGGCAAATCCGATTTTGGGGTTGGCGTCAAATGTTGTTGTGTCGGACATAAAATATAATTCGGGTAATTGGAATTTTTGTGCACGTGCATTTTCAGGGGCAATTACCAGTGATGGGTTATTGGAAAACGATCCAACAATTTCTGCACAATATGAACCCGCACGTTTGGGGGCGATGTATGGTGCACAATCTGTAATTGGGTATAAAAACGGAAAATTTGCATTTGATACATCATTTGGAACGGCAACAGAAACCAATACATTATTGGGGGCGCAAACAGATGGTTTGCTAAATTTGGGGGCGGGGCGTACCACATATATTGATACCATGTTGCATTATTCACCGATAACGGACGTTGTGTTCGGATTGCATTCGACGTTTGGATATACAACATCTGATGCAACGGGTGAATTTATATTGGGTATGTCTGATATTTATTCAAATGCATATGCGGTCACAGCAAATGTTGGTAATTTTGATTTTTCGTTATCACAACCATTGGCAATAACCCGTGGAATGTTGCATTATTCATATGCTGATTATGATATTATAACAGATGACAGTGGAAAGTACGATTTAAATATTATAAATATGCACGTGGCAAATATTGATTTACGACCCAAAGCACGTGAATTGCGTATGAATGCATCATACAAACATAAATTTGGTGAATTTACAGATGGGGCCATTGGATTAATATATCGTGTCAATCCAAATAATACAGATGAATATGGAAATGAAACGATATTTATGATGAAATTGCATCACAGATTGGGAATATAAAAAACAGGTCCGATTTCGGACCTGTTTTTTATGAACAGTTTTTGTTATTTAGAAACAACAACCATCGCTGGACGTAAAACATTTTCACCAAACATGTATCCGGACTGTAATTCCTGAACCACAGTATTTGGTGCGGTTGGTGTATTATCCGAATCATTTGGGATTTCTACGACCTGAATTGCGTTGTGGTATGTCGGGTTTAATGGTTGGCCCACAGATTTAATTTTTGTAATACCAATCTGTTCAAATGCTGATTCCGTTGCACGTGCCATTGATTGGATACCGGCATCATCTGGTGTGTGTGTTAACGCAGCCTCAATCGCATCCATAACCGGTAATATTTTTTCAATAATTGACATTGCACGTGTTCGTGCACGTGATTCTGCATCCAATGCTGCACGTCGACGTGTATTTTCTAATTCGGCGGCGGTGCGTAAATATTTATCATTTAATTCGGTAATTTGGGCATTTAACATATCGATTTGTGCCCCCAGATTTGTATCTGTAATATCCGAATTGTCGGATTGTTTTTCTGTTACATTTATATTTTCTGCATCATCAACTGATACGGATTCAACGTTAATATTATCTTGTATTTCTTTGTTTTCCATTATATTCATCCTGTTATAATAACGAAATATATAAAACTGGGGCGGTCGATAAAATATCCCCGCCCAAGAAGATTATATATTTATTTAACACTGGTTATTATAGGTATAAAATCATCTGGTTTCAAGGATGCCCCACCAACCAAAACGCCATCAACATTTGCAATCGACATAATTTCTGCGGCATTATTGGCCTTGACACTGGCACCATATAACACGGGTGTCCCCGCACGTCCCATTGATTTTAATGTATTCGCAATCAATGTGTGTGCATCCGCAATTTCATTGGCGGTTGGTGTTAATCCCGCACCAATTGCCCAACGTGGTTCGTATGCAACGATAATATCACCGGATACATCCACTGGCACAGATTCACGAACCCCAGATTCGATAATTTCCATCGTTTTTCCAGACTGTTTTTCATCCATTGTTTCACCAACACATATAATTGGTGTCAAACCGGCGGCCATCGCAGCGGTTGCTTTGGCACGAACAATGTCATTTGTTTCATTATGATATTTACGGCGTTCACTGTGGCCGACGATAACATATTTTGCACCGGCATCAGCCAACATATTTGCGGATACCTCACCGGTAAATGCGCCATGATCATGGGCGGATACATCCTGGGCACCGGTTGCAAATCCATTTGATTGAACATGGCCCAACATTGTAAATGGAACGCACAATATAACACGGTTTTCCGTTTGAACATTTGTCAATGCGGCTGCCATTGTTTTTAATGCGTCACATGTTCCATTCATTTTCCAATTTCCGGCAATAAATTTCATAGTATTTATCCTTTTTTTCATTGATTTATATTACTACAATTTGCTATGTTAACGCAAAAGGTGGAATAATGCTAGAATATTTACGTAATGCAGCGGAAAAACCGTTGGCGAAAATTTTAATTGGAATTTTAACGTTTTCATTTGTTGGCTGGGGTGTGGCGGAATGGATTTTCGGTAATGTTGCCGGAAATAATACATTGGTACGTGTTGGCGATTCAGATGTCAGCGTTGAACAGTTTAATTTACAAAAAACACAGGAATTATCCAAATTATCACGTGAACAACAACGTGAAATTTATTCTGATGTGACCAAGGTACGTGCGTTTTCTGATGTGATTTTACAAAAAATGGTTGTTCGCCGTATGACGGAAAATCACGCCAAAAATTTGGGATTTGTGGTAACTGATGCAAAAATTGCAAATGAAATTCGTACCAGTCCCGAATTTCAATCCAATGGACATTTTTCGGCAGTTTTATTTGATAGATTGTTAAGTGATAATGGATATACCGAGTTTTCCTATGCGGATGCTGTTCGCAATGAAATATTAAATTCATATGTATTGGGGGCGTTAAATGTTGATATTCCTGTTCCAATGTTTGCCGCACGTGCGGAATACAACGCACGTAATGCACAACGTCAAATTGAATACGTTACAGTAAAATTTGATGATTTTAAAATTGGTGATCCAACCGATGATGGGTTGCGTGAATTTTATGCAAAAAATCCACATGTGATTCCGGAACACAGGGCTGTATCATATATATTAATTCCGGCCGATTTATCAAAACCGGATGAATATGATAACGCATATTCAACCGCCCAACATGTCGAAGATGATATATTTGCGGGTGAAACAATGGCACGTGCGGCATCAAATAATCACGCACGTTATGAAACCGTATCGGCATTCAGTGCAGATAAACGTCCGGTTAATCCATTGTTAACAGATGCGGTTGTAAATAAAATTTTCGCAATGGATGAAGGCAGCGAAAGTGAATTAATCGAAACCAAACAGGGTTTTGTAATATTCCGTGTTGATAATATTATACCGGCACATAATGCGGATTTTGCGGATGTTAAAAAAGATTTGGTTACCGCATGGCGGCGTGATCAACAACGCACCCAGGCATATATTCGTGCAAATGAATTGTTATCGGGGTTGAATAATGGTGATGCATTACCAGGAAAACGTTTGGTTATTGTATCGCGTGCATCTGGGGCACCGGTTGATGTATTGGTTGCGGCATTTCGTGGTAAAAACAATTCAAATTCTATTGTACCGGGAACGGATGCATTTTACGTATTACACATAGATAAATCTGTAACACCAATTGAAAATACATCAAAATTGGACGATGTCAGGGCAGGGTTACGTAATATTCAAAAACGTGAAATGTCCGATGATTATAATTCATTTTTGAATCGAAAATATCCGGTGCGTGTAAATACGAAAAATTATAATCGCATAATTGCAAAATAAAAAACAGCCACCAAATTTGGTGGCTGTTTTTTTTACAGATTATTTTGTATTTATCATGTTCTGTTTTCTTATTTGTGATAAAATATCCTGACGACGTTTTTCTTCTTTTTGTAAATATTTTTTTTCGCGTATTTTTTTTGCTATTTCAGAAGCAATAACACCACCAATAGCTAAAGCTGCGGTCATCGAACTCACAATTACTAATGCTGTAAATGCTGCTTCTTTATTACCTTCTGCAAAAACTGGCGTCAATATAATATCACAATCGGTCTTGGTCAGTTTGGAGTTCCGCTGGTCAAAATATACACGTGCCAGGGTGTATTTGCGGTCGATGTACAGGTCGGTCAGCTCTTTCTGGATATTTTCCATATTGGCGCGGTTGACACATCGGCCGACGTATGAATCCGTGATTTTTGCGATACGGCGGTCGGAAAATTTCTTGTTCCCATAAACGATGACACGGTTAAATCGCGGACATTCATCGGTATCTGTGCCAGCCCCCAGCGCAGATTTATCCGATTTTTCTTCCCTATCGCGGGATTCACGGACACGTTCCGCCTCTATAACCTGCTGGCGGTTGCGTTCGTTTTGTAATGCCTGTTCTTGCTGTTGCTGGATAACCAGTTGCTGCTGGGCGATTTGTTCCGGTGTCAACGCCAGCGCAGGTGATACAGATAACGCGATGAGGAAAATTGCAGCCAAGTTTCTCATGAAATATCCTATTTTACAAATATAGAAAAATCATCCTTGGCATCTGCCAAAATACCGATTAAATCCATATTATTCGTCTGTTCAATCATCTTTATTTCAGGGTCAAAACAATGTATGCTATCTAACCCATACACTCTGGCAATATGCCCCATACCTATGATACCAATTTTCTTGACATCTAATATATCTGAATTCATTGCCCACTTTGCATATTGAATCGCTAAATCTTTATCTATATTGTTCATAAACAATGACAACAGCCCATTTGTTATACGTGCAGTATCATTTGATAATATATCTTTTACTATTTGTTCTTTGTCTTTCGCTTTTATTTCGTTGTATATCATGGCTTTATAATTCCTTTAGGTGTTGCTTTCCCTGCTTGTATCAATGCATTTTTCATGTCCTGCGTTAATTCAGACCATTCTCGTACATGCCCATGGAATGTCCCGTCATTTGTGCTATCAAAGATGTTTATCTCCCCTGTCTTAGAATCTACTCCTATTCGTCTTGGAGAAGTATCTTTAATTTGTACAGAATCATTAAGTGTTTCTTCTGGATTGGATGGAGCCTTGCTTTTCAATCCAGAACTATTCTTATGATGATAATCTGCATCTTTATACTTTAAGTCTTTACCAGACTTATTAGTAGATTCTTTGTCACTTGTACTTTTGCTATTTGTTGTTTCTTTATCTTTTGTTTCTTTCTTGTTTGCTCTGTCTTCATTTATAGTATTCGCATACCCACTGCTAGCATAAGTTATTCCAGGTTCCAAAATAGGTTCTGGTAAAATAAGTTGACTATTTGTATCTTTAGCGGTTTCGTTTGCAAAATAAGCAACACCCCCAATTACCCCAACATATATTAGACCTTCAAGCAATAGTCCTGTCGCAGCACCTGCTGTTGCTCCTACGGGACAAGCAACTGTAGAACCTGCACATCCAACACCAGCTAACGGTATTGCTAATTCTCCTAAAGGTGCACCAGTTCCATTATTTAGTGCATAATTTATTTCGTCAGAAACCAGTGATAAACTGCCTGATTGTATCGTATCTGTATTACCATAGTTAGACAACCATTGACCTTTGTCCATAGTATTAGTATTTTCGTTGCCATAGTTTTTCAGGTCAAATATGCCCGCACCAGTATTGCCACGGTTCTCGGCCGTCCGTTCATTAGCAGTATGCTGTTCAAAGTTCGTGGTTTCGTGATAAAGGGCATTCATAATGGCGTTCGGGTCCGTCATATCTATATTTGCCAAGTTTAAAGATATGTTCTTCACACTCCCATCCGTACTTTGATAAGCAAATCCTACCACATTTCCGTCGACACTAGCCAGATGTAAATCGCCTTTGAATCCATCTGTGCCTGCAACGAAATCCGCAACCTGTTGCAGGACCTCGCGTGCCTCCGCGGAATCATAATTGGTCAAGCCGTTTAACGCATTTACCAAATCCTGGCGTTTTTGCATCATTTCGGTCACTTGGCGATCTTGTTCAATATAATCGCCAACTGTATCAATGATGTTTTTTGTATCGTCTGTTATTGCATTTTCAATGGATTTGGTGACGATGTTATTCCGCAGACCGTCGCCAATTTGCTCAACATTGTCAACGAAATCTTCATGCTGTTTAGCGATTTGTTCGCGCCCAGATTCTGAGAATATGCGGTTGTCAACTGTCACACTGGAATCCAACGCACCTGTGATTTCATCTTTGGTTATTTCCTGGACTTTATCTGTGTCACGGTTCAGACCAGCCAATTCAGGGTTGGTGTCGCCACCGACTGTGATATTGCCCCATGACAATGCAACACAGGCAAAAAGTATCAATAAAAATGCAAATATCTTTTTTAGCATTCAAATTACCAACGCAGGGGTTGCGAATAAGGCGATTAAAGAGATAGTTGATAATTTTTTCATTTAGCTTTAATCCGTTATAGTCATATACCTACTATTTATAAGTAAAGTTCATCAAATGCATTTTTTATTTTGGGCAAATGTTCATGAATAGGCATTTCAAAAGCCATATTTAGGGTATCCTTTATATAGAAATCCTTTTTATGTATCTCTATGTTCAATTTATTTGTAGTGATTTTAAATATAAAATTTGAATCTATGTCCGCTAAAGTAGAGTCTTTGCCTACAGATAAATCCTTTGTAAAATTTTTGACGTCATATTCGTTAAACCATAATCTATCGTTGTAGCTATAGTCACAGGAATTATATAATATGTTTATATTTATTGATAATTCAACAGAACCATCAATTTCTGATACATCTGTTATATCAACCTTAAAAGATAACTTGTTATTAAATAAAATATTTGCCATAGGTTTATCCTTTTAGAAATTTGGAACAGCATGCTTTAACACTGGCAAATCCCCAGGGTTACGTCCAGGAGAAAATATAAGTTCCCAGTTGCCACTTTTTATAGGTTTATTGTATATAATGCCATTTTGTGTTGCTGTATTTATAGAGCTTTCTAAGCTTTTTAGCATTTGTTGTGCATTTAATCCTGCTTTTTCAACACCGTGCTGCGATACAGAAGCAAGGGGCGATTCTGCTAAATGCTTCGTAGCATTTGGGGCGACATATATCTTCTGACTGTTGTTCAATATCAATTCAACAAGCTTTATCTTTGGATTGTTTTCTAGGAATTCGTCAAATATCTTGGAATGGTGGCCAGTGTCTGCTGTTAGAATTGTTACATTATGGCCTTGTCTTAGGATTTCCGAACACTGATTCAGGGCAACTACCTCGGCACCGCCGATGTAATGCCCTAAACGATAATAGTGAATCAGTATGTTCATGCTTATGCGATCTTTCTTACTGCTGGCATAACGTGTTTTTCGAAATATTTACGCTGGTCTGGGAATCCAATTACTTTTTCATCAACCAGTGCCTCGGAATCCAACCATACAACCTTTACATTGTCTTCACGGACTTCGCAGAATTCTAGAACTGTATCGCTTGGGACTTTTGCTACGAAGAAAATGTGGGCTTCATTGTATGCACCACGTTTTTCTACTCTGTGTTCCGCTACTTTGAATCTGTATGGTTCTGCCATTTGTTTTGCTAATTCAACCATGAATTCAGATGATTTACCCAATTATTCATTTAATTCACGTCTTAATGCTGCCTCTGCAGTTGTTTCGCCATCATCAAAACGGCCACCGATTATTCCATATGCGCCTGGTGCGTATTCCAAAATAGCAATTTGTTTTTTGCCGTCCTGAATGCGAACAGGGATGATGTATGCTGCATAGCTTACTTCTTTAATCATTTTTTTCTCATTGTGTTGTATAGCATTTCCATATCTGTTATTGCCTTTTTAGACTTTAGCACAGACTCAAAGGAATATAAAGCCTTTTCATATTCTTCGTTGTCATCTGGTGCATGTATCAGATTACCTGGGGCATATTTATCCCATGGCGAACAATACTTGTTTCTAATGTGTCTTTTGATTGTTGGTCCCTTTGCCAGCGCATCATAGCAGGGTGAAAGGTTTTATACCCAGGTTTTCTGCCAGTTGATTTTGGGTGAGTAATTTTTCTGTTATTGGATGTCCTTTTGGTTATGATTTCAGCATAGGGATTGGTTTCAAAAAATCCATGGGAAAACAGTGAATAATTTGTCGTGTCCGTTGGGTTTAGTGAGTTTCCGTGAAAAGTGTTAAATTTTCTGCTTGCAAAATGTATTCGTGATGCATATAATAAGCGGGCTTGGGGCATAGTTTAATGGTAGAACTCCGGACTCTGACTCCGTTAGTATTGGTTCGAATCCAGTTGCCCCAACCAAGATTTATAATTGGGCTATTTCTGCGAAATCTGTAAAGGAAATGCGTAGAAATGCCTATTTTTTATGATAAATTTGATGCCTTTTATACATATACAGTGATTTATCGATTTCGTATAAAAAACTGGGTGATTCTTTCAAGGGAAAAAATAAAAAATCAGCCTGGGGATATTACGAAAAATGTTGTGAAATTGTTCGTACAGGAATTAATAAAATTAATACCGATGAAATAGAAAAATTGGAAATAAAGGCACAGCTTTATTACAATGCCGGGATGGCACGATATGCATTGGCAGATATGGGTATAGATAAAGCAAAAAATTATAAAAATGCCCAGAAAAACTATGAAAATGCAAAATTTAATGCTGAAAAAGCAGAAATTGATGTTGAACCATATGAAAGGGCGTTGGATAAATATTAAAAATAAACAACAATCATTTATTGATGCACAAAATAATATAAAACAACAAGAGACCCAAAAAACAGGAAAATTTGCCAAGGCCGCACAGAATGTAAAACAAAAAGGGAAAAAACAATCTGTGGGCAAAACAAGAAGCCGATAAAATATATTTATATATCAAAAAAAACAGTTATGAAATTCATAACTGTTTTTTTGGTTATGCATCGGTTTTATGATGTTTGTTGTTATGATTTTTATTGTCCGATTTGTGTTTTGCGATTTTATTTTTATCTGTTTTGTGTGTTATTGGTGTCGGATTAATTATCGGAGTTATATTACGACGTAAATCATTGCGGGCAATACGTATTGCCTGTGGGCGTTTATTGGGTGTAACCTTTTTATCCGTATGATTTTTTGCATAATGTATATTTGGTGTGCGTTTTTTTGTTGTGTTTACATTATTGTTTATAACTGTTTTTGAAACCAATACCGTTTTTGGGGTATCCGAATGAATATGGTGTTGATGTATTGCATATGTCGTATCACGGCAATTTGAATGATATGTAAAATCTGCGCTGGTGGTATATGGTGTTATTGTGCATGCACCCAACAATGTTGTGGCCAATATGGAAATAATAAATTTATTAAACATGTTAATTTTTCCCCTTTATATCAATAAAAACGATTGGCTGCATAAAAAGGTTCATTTTAGTGGTGACAAATAAAAAATCCCCCGATTGGGGGGATTGATAAATTAACGGCAACCACCTGTGGCATTACCAATAATTTTAGAAATAGAAATATCTTTGTGTAACAAGAAATCATATTCGCAGTTACCAGATTTATAAGAACCTGTGCAGGCAGCCAATGTCATAACGGCAAACAATGCCAACATTACTTTTTTCATTTTATTTCTCCTTTGATTGTCATAATTGACGTAAAAATTGTATCAAACCTGTGTTATATTTCAAGGCGAAATTACATAAATTTATGATTTTTAATAAAAATAAAACCCACAACTGTGGGTTTATATCTTTTGGTGGCCCTGGTCGGACTCGAACCGACACTCCTCGCAGAACTTGATTTTGAGTCAAGCGCGTCTACCAATTCCGCCACGGGGCCAAAACGTCAACAGCAATTTTTATTTTGCTGTTTTCGCTGCAACCTTTTTAACCAGGCGTGCACTGCGATTGGCCTTGTGTACAGGCTTTTTCGCCGGAGCTTTGGCAACACCTTGCTTTTTTTCGATGGCTTTTTTGATTGCAGCCATTTCTGGGGTCAAACGCGACACAGGTTTGGCAATTACATATGCATCCAAACCGCCATGCTTTGTCAATGTGCGCAAACCCGCAGCAGACAAACGCAACGAAAAATCGCGACCCAAAACATCACTATGAAACTTTAAAACTTGTAAATTTGGCAAGAACGTACGTTTTGTATGACGTTCAGAGTGGGAAACGTTCATCCCAACTTCTGTTTTCTTACCTGTAACTGTACATACACGTGGCATAATCTATAATCCTTTGATAAGCTTGGACTAAGATATAATAAAAAATATCTAAAGTCAAGAAATGATTTAAATTTTTTCATAAAAATTACAAAAATATTGAATTTTTATAAATTATGCGATTTTTTATAGTGTTTTTGAACGTTTTTTATGATGTTTTAATTCCTGTATCTTGAAAATTGGGCCAATGATATTATATATCGCATAACGAAAACAAATAAACAAAGGTGTTTGATATGAATCCAGATGAAATGCAGGAAACACCACAGCAGGCCATAGAAAAATATACCACAGATTTTACAAAATTGGCCGCGGATGGTAAATTGGATCCGGTAATTGGTCGTGATGAAGAAATTAGACGTACGGTGCAGGTGTTAAGTCGTCGTACAAAAAATAACCCCGTTTTAATCGGCAGTCC
>JAZUKY010000017.1:0-2612 GCA_045643525.1 Candidatus Enterousia sp.
AGTTGGATTGATTTTGAAGAATCCAAAGGCGTAATTTATGTCCGTATCGATCGTCGACGCAAAGTTCCTGCAACTGTTTTGTTACGTTGTTTGCCTGCTGCAGAAGATGAAAAGAAATGGATTGCAGATCCTCATAAAACGACAATTCGTGGAATGGATGATGCAGAAATTTTAGGTGCATTTTATAAACGTATTGCGCTGAATTTCGATGGTAAATTGTGGTGTGGGGATACATCTGTTTTCGAAGGATTGGATAAATATCGTTTGAATTATGATTTAATTAATCCAAAAGATAAAAAGATTTTGGCATCTAAGGGCGATCGTATAAATGCGAAACATTTGACTAAAATTACATCCGCATCCAAAGAATTTGGTATCATGCCAGAAAGTTTGATTGGTGAATATTTATTTGATGCTATAAAAAATGGTGATGAAGTAGTATTCCCAACTGGAACAGAAATTACAGAAGATGTTTTGAATGATTTGGAAAAAATGGATGTGAAAAACATTTCATTGATTTCAATTGATAATGCAACAATTAGTGCACATATGCGTAATACATTGGTTGCTGATAAAACAACAAATCGTGAAGAAGCATTAATTGAAATTTATAATATAATTCGTCCAGGTGAACGTCCAACATTAGAAGCGGCAATAAATCTATTTATGCGCCAGGGGTTTGATTCTGCATACTATGATTTATCGGCGGTTGGTCGTTTCAAGATGAATAAACGTTTGAAAATTGAATCAGGTAAAAAACCGGAAGATGAACGTTTGTTAAACAAGAACGATTTCTTGGCAGTTTTGAAAACCTTGACTAACATTATTGATCACAAAGATACAATTGATGATATTGATAACTTATCGAATCGTCGTGTTCGTATGGTTGGTGAATTATTGGAACAAAATTTCCGTACAGGTATGGTTCGTATTGAACGTTTGGTTCGTGAAAGTTTGTCTAGTCCAAATATTGCCAATATGCAACCGCAAGATGTTATTAATGCGAAACCATTGATGTCGTTGGTTGCAGAATTTTTGGGAACATCACAATTGTCTCAGTTTATGGATTCGTACAATCCATTGTCTGAATTGGAACACAAACGTCGTATTTCTGCATTGGGACCTGGTGGTTTAAATCGTGATCGTGCAGGTATTGATGTCCGAGACGTTCATCCAACACACTATGGTCGTTTATGTCCAATTCACACCCCAGAAGGTGCTAATATTGGATTGATTAACCATTTGGCAACATATGCACGTGTAAATCCATATGGGTTTATTGAAACGCCATATTATGTTGTCGAAAACAGCAAAATTACTGATAAAATGGTATATTTGACAGCAGATGAGGAATTGGGCCATAAAATCGCCCAGGGAAATACCCCAACAACTGCTGCAGGTGTTTTTGCCGAAGATATGGTTACTGCACGTGTTGACGGCGAATTTACAATGGTTCCAAAGGATGAAATTGATTTAATCGACGTTGAACCACGTCAGGTTGTATCAATTGCAACCGGGTTGATACCGTTTGTTGAAAACGATGACGCAAACCGTGCATTGATGGGATCAAACATGCAACGTCAGGCGGTTCCATTATTGCGTGTTCAGGCACCGTTAGTTGGTACCGGAATTGAACGTGAGGTTGCACGTGATTCACGTACGGGGACGATTGCAAAACATGGTGGTGTTGTTGAATCTGTTGATGCAAATCGTATCGTTGTAAAATGTATGAACAGTCGCAATGTTGTAACTGGTGTTGATATTTATAATTTGGAAAAATTTGAAAGCAGCAACAGTGAAACGTTGATACATCAAAAACCTTTGGTGCGTGTTGGTGATCGTATTGCTGCAGGCGATATTATTGCTGATGGTTCATCAATGAATTACGGTGAATTGGCGTTGGGCCGCAACGTATTGGTTGCCTTTATGCCATGGCGTGGATACAATTATGAAGACTCTATTGTTATTTCAGAACGTATTTCACGTGATGATGTTTTCACATCGGTTAAAATCGTTGAGAAAGAATTCCGTGTGCGCGATACCCAGTTGGGACCAGAGACTTTGACACGTGATATTCCAAATGTTGGTGAAGAAGCGTTAAAGAATTTGGATGAATCTGGAATCATTTATGTTGGCGCACGTGTAAAACAGGGTGATATATTGGTTGGACGTGTTTCACCTAAGTCTGAAACATTGTTAACACCAGAAGAAGCCTTGTTGCGTAATATCTTTGGTGAAAAAGCCTTAAATGTTAAAGATACATCATTGCGTGTTGGACCAAATGAAGAGGGTACTGTTATCGGTGTTAATGTTTTGACGCGTCACGGTGTCAAAAAAGATGAACGTACACAGATGATAGAATTGCAAAAAATCGAAAAAATCAATAAAGATCGTGAGGAAGAAACGAATATTATTGAAAAAGGTTTTGCAGATCAAGTATTCCAAATTGCAGAGGGGCAGATTATTGATGCAGGAACCGGCAGTTTAAAGCCATTTGTGGGTAAAAAATTGACACAAGAGGTTTTCGACGGTATACGTGCAACAGATATTAAAAAGTTGGTCATTCGTAATAAAGAAGCACAAGCAAAAATTGACGAATTGCGTGAACAGCA
>JAZUKY010000018.1:0-2709 GCA_045643525.1 Candidatus Enterousia sp.
TATCAGGGCGAACTGTATAAGTTAGAAGGTAACGAATGTATCCCGATATGTGAAATGGACGGATACAGTGATGAAACGGGAACCCGAAAATGGAATCCACAAACCGGCAAGTGTGTTCGTAAATGTAATCCGGGATATACCGCATGGTAAAACCCAAACGCCCCAAATTTTATTGGGGCGTTTTTTGTATTTTATTATTTTCCCACACCATTTTTTATTAAAAAACATCATGAATAAAAACATGTTTTATTATGTTTGACTTAAACCGTTAAATTGTTTTAACATTACCACGTAGGTATGAAAATAAATGAAAAAATCACATCATCATTTATCAAAATATATTAATCTGTGTGATATTACGGGCGAAAAAACGCTGTGTATGTTTGACCGTGTTATAATTGTATGGCGTTTTTGTGTATCTGTTTTTTCATCATTTGTGCGATTCTTGCGACGACGTGCCGTATTTCGCAATATTGATTGGTGGTATGAAATGGAACAGGCGTCTGTTCGTGCGGTTCCAATCGTTTTTTTAATCAGTTTTATGATTGGTATAATATTGGCGTTTGTCGGTGTTATGCAATTAAGTATTTTTGGGGCGGATATTTATGTTGCCGCGTTATTGGCCATCGCAATAACACGTATTTTGGGGGCCATTATGACGGGGATAATTATGGCCGGGCGAACCGGTGCCGCATATGCCGCACAAATTGGGGCAATGCGTATCAATCAAGAAATCGATGCTTTAACCGTTATGGGTATATCGCCGTTTGATTATTTGATATTACCACGTATATTGGCATTGACTGTATCCATGCCAATATTGACAATCATTGCCGATATTGTTGGTATTTTGGGTGGTGCGTTTATTGCATTACTGTTAACCAATGTATCAATGACCGAATATTGGGCAATGACATACGATTGGTTAACATTTAAAAATTTTGCGGTTGGTATATTTCATGGATGGGTTTATGGCGTAATTATTGCCCTGTGTGGGTGTTATTATGGAATGAATGCCCGTCGCAGTGCAGATGGTATCGGCCGTGCAACAACAAATGCCGTTGTTGCGGGAATTTCGTGGTGCGTTGTTGCCACCGCCATTTTAACGTTAATATTTAATTGGTTGGGGATATAAAATGAATACGACAACCACAACACCATTTATCAATGTTCATAATTTAACCGTTGCATATGGTGATTGTCCCATTATATCAAACATAAATTTTACAATTAATCATGGTGATATATTTATTATAATGGGTGGCAGTGGTTGTGGCAAAAGTACATTAATGAAATCGTTAATCGGGTTACAACGTCCACAATCGGGCCAAATATTAATAAATGGTTCTGATTTATGGGGCATATCGGATTCAGAACGTATTAAATTATTAAAAACATTTGGTGTATCTTTCCAAAGTGGGGCCCTGTTTTCATCAATGAGTATTGCCGAAAATATTGCATTACCATTGGAATTGCAAACAAACATGAATTCCAATGAAATATCCAATCGTGTAACAGAATTATTATCAGTGGTTGGATTGGAAAACGCCGCACAATTATCCCCAACTGAAATCAGTGGGGGTATGATAAAACGGGCGGCATTAGCACGGGCAATGGCATTAAATCCACAGGCGTTATTTTTTGACGAACCATCGGCGGGATTGGATCCGGTTCGTTCAAAACAGTTGGATGATTTAATTTATAAAATAAATAAAACGTATGGAACGACCATTATAATGGTAACACATGAATTAGATTCAATTGAATCAATCGCCACAAATTCTATATATTTGGACAGTATAACACACGGTATTGGTGCATATGGCCGCCCAGATAATATATTAAAAACAACAAACAATAAATCAATCATTGAATTTTTAACACGGGGTTATACCAGGGGGAAAAAATGCAAAAACCAAACAAACGATTAACAGGTGGATTTATTATATTTGGAATGTTGTTGGGGGTGGCAATATTAATGTTCTTTTTTGCCGCCCGCATTGTACAAACCGACACAACCCCCGTCTTGTTTTTCGAAGGGTCTGTAAATGGTTTATCCGTTGGATCACAGGTGTATTTTCGTGGTGTTCCTGTGGGCAAGGTTGAAAAAATTCAATTGTTACCAAATAACGAAGATAAAATTATCATTCCCGTATATATCAAATTGGACCCCAAGGCAATGCCGACTCAGTCCAATTTTTCAACCGCTGAATACGTTCGTGATTTAATCGCCCACGGGTTAAAGGGTAAATTAAAAACACAAAGTATGTTAACCGGTCAAATGATAATTGAATTGGATTTTTATCCAAAGTATCCCGATAAAACAATGGGACAAAAATATAATATTGACGCCCCAGAAATTCCAACATTACCATCGATGCTGGATGAATTATCACATACAATAAAAAAAATTCCATTGGATAAAATATCCAACAATACAGATGTTTTATTACAAAATTTGAATAACGATTTGCCGGAATTGGTCCGCCAATCAACAGCCACGGCATACAGTATAAACAAATTAACATCCGAAATATCTGAACCATTATTACAAACAATTCATGAATTAAACAAAATGATACGTGATGTCAGTGATGCCGCCAATTCTGTATCACAACTTAGCGATTATTTGGAACGTCATCCAGACGCGTTAATCAAAGGCAAAGGGGGATATTAATATGAAAAATAAAAAATTAATAATTTTATTAG
>JAZUKY010000019.1:0-5452 GCA_045643525.1 Candidatus Enterousia sp.
CAAAGCTGACTATAAATATCAGTTCGTCTTTACATAATTAATTATTCGCAAGACAAGTTTTTAACGAGGTTCACAAACTTAATTTGAACCTACTACCTGTCTAAGATATGCACATTGACTTAGTCAAAGTTTGGATAATACCAAATTCAACTGTCTGCATATCTCTTCTTGAACAGATTCTTGATTTGCATCAAAAATCTTTTGATGAGCTGCTTCTATTCACAATGTTGCGATTTCAACAGAACCATTTTTGGCACTCTGTAAACCGCTAAATCTCAGAGGTTAGGAACTTTTCTTTTTTCGTTCGTTCTTAACTTGAAAGCCTGCATAGTATGTGTTTAAACATCGAAAAAGTCAAGCGGTTTTTCAAAAATATTTTCAAAAAAATTAAAAAAACACTACAAAAGGTAATTTTTTCCCAGAAATCCGCCATTTTATTTTGTATATTTTTTTTTATTTTTTTTCATTTTTATAAAAAAAATCTATTTTACGATTCGTTTTTTTCATAAAAATAGATTCGGATGAATAATTATTAAAATTTACTTAATGTTTCGTTCAATCAAAGTACCACCAATCCCACCTATTAAAAAATGTTTTAAAGCAATTTTTCCAATCAATAACCATGTTATATATTTTTACAACAACAAAATATCATATTATGACAATATATATACCCTATATCTATAATATGGTTATATATTAAGACTTTAACCGCCATAACACCAAAGATTCGGTAAAAAAGTAATAATTATTAAAATTGTATTACAAAACACCCCTATTTTGTGATATTATTCAAGGTATGAAAAACAAAATTGTAATTCTTTCGTCACTTTTGTGTGCATTTTATGCATATGATGCAATCGCATCCGAATGCATTGGCCCCGACTGTGTTCCTACATGGTTTGATACATTTGATGATTCAGAACAATTGTCAAATACACAACCCGTGATTAAACAGACCAAATCGGTAACACGTTCAACACCAAATCAGATGCATCAGGTAAAATTATTATCAATTAAACCGGTGGATTCGGATAATCGCCCCCCATTATGGGATGGCACCGTTGGCGTATATGCACCACGTGCGTTCGATAAAACCGTTGATTGGCGTGATGGGGTTCCATTGTGGGACGATTCGATATCATCATATAATGACAAAGATTTTTCTGATTGGTTTTTGCAACCAATTGATGAATTGTATTTACGTGATGTTACCCCACAAACCGATACAGCGATTACCAATATGTACACCAGTACAATGGACAGCGTCATTGAAACACGTACACGGGTCGAAGATTTATTAAATCCGAATCGTCCAAAAAATAATCTGTGGACATCTGATACCACAAACACAAAATCAGAACAAAAGCCGTTATTTAGCCAGAAAGTTTCAATTCCGGCACCACGTCCAGAATACGTTGCCCAGGATATGACAGCAATAATTCATACAACATTTGGTTCACAAAACGACGGTTGCCCATTTGAAACAGAAACAGAATGCGAAATATGGCGTCGAAAGCCAATTATTCGTGAAACGGTATCACCACGCAGTCCAAAAATTCGCGATGACAATATGAACGAATTTATTGCAAAGGCAAAATGTAATAAAAAATTACGTGCCGACGCCCCAGTATCCGCCCCATTATTGGCCAGATATAAAATGTTAATGAATTCTGCACGTGCATGTTGCACAGATGGAATGGCGTATTCACTGCGCACAGCCGGTGCCACGTCTGATTTGATATATAAATTTATGTCCGATGATGCGAATTTCTACGGTTTTGGTACACGTTGTTTGATGATGACAGACGAAGAATTGGATAAAAATTATCCAAACACCGCAACCGCCGCCGTTGCAGCGGACGTCCGCAATGGTTGTTTATGTCGTGGCCGTCAATGGTTCCAGGCAATGTTAGCACCGTTTCAGCAGGTATATCAAGCGGTACCAGAATTTAAAAATCAAAAATTTTATTATACGTATACAGATGGTCTACAACGTGAAATTACGGTATCTGTGAACACAGATGTACAAAATGTATTAAATCAATTGACCCTGTGTCCATAAAACAAAATATCGTATTGATTTCTGAAACCGTCATATTGAATTATGACGTTTTTTTTATGTATTAAATTCAATTTCGTCTTTTATCAATATATTAAATATGGTATAATTACGGGACAATAATGAAAAAAATTGTGACTATTTTGTCTGTAATCGCGATGTCCGCACCATCCGCATTTGGCGTTGATGGTGGGGTAACTGTTTCACGTGCGTTACCAACATCCAATCAAACAGATAACAATACACACACAACAAAATCAACCAAGACACCGGGAATTGCTGCACGCACAGCAACAATAAATACAAACACAGTATCACAACAAAATGTATCGACACGTACAAACGTTCAATCGTTACAAAATCAGGATTTATCACAAAAAAACACAACAATTGTTCGAAGTGCGGCCAGGGTCATAAATAATCAAAAAAATACAACGGTTCAGGATGAAACATCATCCCCCAGATCGGGAACGACAATTTCCAGATCCGGATCAAACACACAAAAAACAAATGAACGCAATGGATTAGATGCCGCCGTTCATACCGTTGGCCGTAATGCCCGTGTATCAGAGGCCAGTATTAATAACAATCCGGCCGTTCGCCGTGCCGGGTTAACATTACGCCCCACCACGGCAGAGGTTGGTGGTCGTGCCACAATTGCGGGAACAGATATTCAAACCGGATCCAATATTGGCAAAGAAATTCGCAATATATCCACACGTGCCGCGATAAATCAAACACCAGAGGCAATAAAAGACGCCAAAGAGCGTCTGGAACAAACCGCAGATTTAAATAAATCGTGTCAGGAACAATATAATGAATGCATGGATCAATTCTGTGCGGTTGTGGATCAAAATCAAAAACGTTGTTCATGTTCCGGTAATTTATCACGTTACACCCGCGTTGAAACGGCGGTAAAAGATGCAAATACAGAATTAAATGAGGTTGCACAACGTATTCGTTATGTGGGCCTGTCGGCGGATGAAATTCGTGCAATTATGAACGCAACCGAGGCCGAATTAGCATTAGATAAAAACAAAGATACCAGTACAACACGTAATATGTTGTCCGAAATCGAAAGTTTAATCAAGGATCCAACCAGTTCCACATCTTATTCTGGTGATTCATCGTTTGGACTGGACATGGATTTAAGTTTTTCATCCGATTCGGCCGATATGTTTAGTTTGGATTTTTTAAGCAATAATTCCGCCAGCAGTATTTCAAACCTGCGTGGAACTGAATTGTATAATGCCGCAAAAAAACGATGCAACACCGTTTTAAATCAATGTGTCAGTGTTGGTGCAACATCAAAACAAATAACCGGAAACTATGATTTGGCAATTGATAAAGACTGCATTGCATACGAACAGGGATTAAGTAAGATGAACGACAGCCTGTTATCAAATGTTCGCAGTGCAAATTTGATGTTACAAAAGGCACGATTGGCATTATTGGAAAACAAAAATGCATACGATGCCAAGGGTTGCATTGCCGCATTGGATAATTGCATGATTGATGATATGGTATGTGGCGAAGATTATATTAAATGTTTGGACCCAACAAAAAAATATATCGACGAAAATGGCAAGGTTATTCTGGGACAAAATATTTCAAACGTTATAAACTTTACAAAAAAATATGACAACAGTTCAATTAATTCAGAATTCTTAGAAACATCACAAAAACAAACAAGCGAAACGGATGATACTGGCCAATTAATTATCAAATATTTATTGAAAAAAATTGGAACGGGATCAAAATCAACCGGTACCGATTCGGGATTATGCCGTGCGGTTTTGGATAAATGTCAACGTTATACATATGTTGATGATGTATATCAAGCATATAATGACGTGGTTGTTAATTATATCCAACGTGCATTAACCAATATACGTGCCGAACAACGAAAAATCGTTTCGGATTACGCATCCATTTGCATGACAGATGTTGCAAATTGTTATAATCAACAGGTAACCCAGGTTAACACATGGTCCAGCACCGCATCCACCAGCAGTATTTATACCGTTATGACCGGTGCATGTCGAAATGTGGCATTAACCTGTGCATATGCGGTTTTTGCGAATGATAGATCGTCATGTCCAGTAAAGGTTAAGGACCAGAATGATAGCAATGACGATCCCGATGAATGCATAAAAAGTATTTCTAAAATATTCTATCAATCACTGTTATGTCCAGAAAACTCAACCTTTTCAACAGGAAACAAGTCATGCAGCTGTGATTTTGGCTTTCAAATGTGCGGTGGCAAATGTGTAGCAACATGCGATTTTGAAAAAACTCTGGACAAATCAAGTTGCACATGTGTACAAAAATGAAACCGCCACATAATTAATGTCAATAACGTCAATTAATACAAACTTTACACATATGGAGTTATAAAAAATAATATATCTAACAGATATTACAAATACAAAAAAGTAAATTCATCTGCAAATCAAAGCCCCTGGTAATTAATACAAAAAAACGCCCAAATGGGCGTTTAATTTATTAATACATTGTTTGCAATATGTGTTTATTTTTATCCAGACTGGATAACATTTTACCACTGCCACAGGCAACACACGCCAACGGATTATCAACCAAAAATGCCGGCAATCCTGTTGCGGCACGAATCGCCGCATCCAATCCACGTAATAACGAACCGCCACCTGTCATTGCAATACCCAAATCCGCAATATCGGCCGATAATTCCGGTGGTGTCAATTCCAATGCCTGACGCACAGTATCAACAATTTTTGTAACCGTTTGAACCAGCGCAGACGCAATCTGTGATTCGGTAATTATCGTTTCACGTGGTGTTCCCGTTAACAGGTCACGTCCCTTTATCTTCATTGTTAATTCATTTGTTTTATCCTTTGGTGAAATGGCGGTACCGATACGTTTTTTGATTTCTTCGGCGGTATTTTCACCAATTAATAAATTTTTATTTTTACGGACATAGTCAATAATATCCAAATCCATTTGGTCACCCGCTGTACGAACGGCATTTGAATAAACAATACCGCCTAATGACATAACTGCAACCTCTGTCGTACCACCACCAATATCCAAAACCATTGAACCCACAGGTTTTTCAACCGGCAGTCCCGCCCCAATTGCAGCCGCGGTTGATTCTTCGACAATATAAACCTTACGCGCACCGGCGGCATCGGCAGCCTCTTGTATAGCACGCCGTTCCACCTGGGTTGCACATGATGGCACACAAATAATTATTAACGGGGCCGCCAATGGATTACGACGATGGACCTTGCGAATAAAATATTTTATCATTTCTTCGGCAACTTCGAAATCTGCAATAACCCCATCACGTAACGGACGAACCGCCGAAATAGTCCCAGGCGTACGACCAAACATTTGTTTAGCCTCTGTCCC
>JAZUKY010000020.1:0-14946 GCA_045643525.1 Candidatus Enterousia sp.
CCATCACCAACAATATTAAAAATGGTGGCACAAAAAAATATCCCTGTATTGATAAGTGATGATGCACACAGCAAAGACCAAATCGGTCGTCATTTTGAACGTGCGAAAAAATTGGCAATCAATAATGGTGTAAAACATTTTATGCCATTGGACGAAATTTTAAAAAATACCACAGAAAAACGCAATTTATTAAAATGTAGGCAACGGTGATGATTTTTCATAAATTAAATTTTATTTACACACATTATTGGCACATTTGTGCTAAATAGTTTTATATATTTTACACTTTTATTTTTTATACAAACATATTATTATTTAAACGAACCAAGAAACAGGAAAATTTTATCATGTCTAATATTATTTTAACGGGTGTCCGACCAACCGGTCCATTACACATTGGACATTTATCTGGTGCATTACAGGCAAATGTTAATATTCAAAACACGGGCGATTATGAAAAAATGTACGGTATGATTGCCGACGCCCAGGGTTTAACCGACAATTTTGATAATCCGGCTAAAATCCATGATAATATTTTACAGGTTGCATTGGATATGTTGGCAATTGGATACGATCCAACAAAATCCACATTATTTTTACAATCTGCGGTTACAGAATTAACAGAATTAACATTTTATTATATGAATTTGGTTACCGTTGCACGTTTACAACGTAATCCAACCGTTAAAACTGAAATTTCCCAAAAAGAAAAATTCAACACCGGTATTCCTGTGGGATTTATGACATATCCAATATCACAGGCCGCCGATATTACCGCATTTAACGCAAATATTATTCCCGTTGGTAACGATCAATTACCAATGATTGAACAAACAGTTGAAATCGTACACAAATTTAATTCTATATACGGCGAAACATTAATTACACCACGGGCGATTGTTCCGACATCTGGGGTGGCGGCACGTTTACCGGGAACGGATGGCAATGCAAAAATGAGTAAATCATTGGGTAATTGCATTTATTTAAAAGATTCATCTGATGAAATTGCGGCCAAGGTAAAAACAATGTTTACCGATCCAAATCATATTCGCGTCGAAGATCCCGGTAACACAACTGACAATCCTGTATTTATGTATTTATCCGTATTTGCAAAACCCGAACATTTTTCAGCATTCATGCCAGAATATGCAAATTATTCAGAATTGGCCGCACATTATGAACGTGGTGGTTTGGGTGATGTTAAGGTTAAAAAATTTTTAAACGCGGTATTACAGGAAACCCTGCGACCAATTCGTGAAAAACGTGAAATGTTTGAACGTGATACCGGGGCTGTGATTGAAATTTTACGCAATGGCACCACCAATGCACGTGCGGTTGCGGCCGATACAGTAAAGCGTGTCAAAGCGGCAATGAAATTAAATTTTTTTGATTAATATTTAACGGGGAATTAAAAAATGAAAAAATTATTGATACTGTTGTGTGGCATTTTGGGTCTGTGTTTAATAATTTACACATATACACACCATACAAACAATGACACCGTTCGCACAATTTCAACAACGGGGAATTGTATCACAACAGCCCCACGTGACAGAACCGCCGTTACATTGCGGGTTACAATTTTGGATAAATCTGCGGCAAAATCAATGGCACGTGCCACCGCAAAAATGGGGGAAATTACGAAATATTTGCATGATATGGATGTAAAAATGCAAACGACCCAAATCAATTCATATGAAAAAACAGAATGGAATAACAAAGAACAAAAATCTGTTTCTTTAGGAATCGAAACAACAATCAGTATTGACGTTTCCGCCCAAAATTCGGATATTATCGGTAAAATATTAACACAATTTTCCGGTCAAGATAATATTTTTACAGAAAATCTGCACATGTACACCAGTAATGAAGCCATGCAACCAATAATGGACAGTTGCCTGGCCGCCGCGGTTCGCAACGCCCGCATACGTGCAAACGCATTGGCGGCCGGTGATGGTCAAATTGCGGGAAAAATGATATCCGTTACGTATGGCACAATCGACACACAACCCCAACCTACCAATTTTTTATCACGTGCAAAATCCACAATGGCAATGGGTGCCATGATGGATGAAGCAGCCATAACCAACAGTATTGTATCCACAGATACAGAAATATCTGTTACCGTATCAGCAACATTCGAAATTAAATAATGAATAATATTATTGCCGAATTTTTAAATCATCTGGTTGTGGTAAAAAATTATTCTGCCCATACGGTGACGGCATACGAAACAGATATTTATGATTTTATAAAATTTTATACAAATTTTATTGGCGAAAATCCCAAACTGGATTCGATTGCACGTGCGGATACATTGTGTTTTCGTGCATGGTTGGCCGATCGTGGCAACCGTGAATTAACCGCAAAATCGACATCACGTGCAATGTCCGCATTACGCAGTTTTTATAAATATTTGGCCAAATACCATAATGTAAAAAATGATGCAATTGGGTTAATCACATCACCAAAGGTTCCACGAAAATTATCCAAGGCCATCGATGTCCAAGATGTTGAAAACATGCATGATGCAATACGTAATATTGATGCAAACGAACCATGGATTGCGGCACGTGATTGGGCATTGGTAACATTAATATTTGGATGCGGTCTGCGTATATCAGAGGCATTATCAATAACCCAGGGCGAAATCCGAAATCATCCAGATTCCCTGCGTATTTTAGGCAAAGGTCGCAAAGAACGAATAATTCCTGTATTGCGACCTGTTTGGACGGCAATTGATAAATATACATCCATTCAACCATTTTCACATGACGCAACCGCCCCATTATTTTTCAGTGTCCGTGGTTTGCCAATGTCGGCCCGTATGGCGGAAAAGGTTATAGAAAATGTTCGCAATTACCTGCAATTACCAGATTATGTAACCCCACACGCATTACGCCACACATTTGCCACCGCTTTATTGGCCGGCGGTGCAGATTTACGCAGTTTACAGGAATTATTGGGCCATGCATCATTATCAACAACACAATTATATACCCGTGTAAATATGTCTGAAATAATGGATATATATTCACACGCACATCCACGTGCAAAAACAGATACAGACGAATAAAAAACACCCCAATTATGGGGTGTTTTTTATTTATCTTTGACGATAACGCCTGTCGGCCGCATAAACCAATTTAAACAGCATTTGTTGCCCGATATATTCTTCTTTGGCGGACCAATGTATTCTGCATTTTTTATCTTGCATACCAACAAATGTTACACCCTTGCCATAATCATGGTAAATATCAACAACCATATTTCCAGCATTATCTTTAACAATATAACGTGCGGTTCCGCAACATGTCCCAAATTGAATAACATTATATTTTCCAATTTGCGGAATCACAGCGTTATTTATCGCCTTTAAAACGCGTAAATTTTCTGCATCATTTACACGAAATTTCACTTTTTATTCCTTTGTCATAAACGCCCCAATTTACGGGGCGTATATTATGCAAATGAATATGGCATATCCAAATGATTTGGATTATATGTTCCATTTAATATTGCAATTGTATCTTCTACAATAACTAATTCTTCATTTGTTGGAATCATAAATACCTTTACCTTGCTGTCTGGGGCACTAATTTCAACCTCCCCCGCACCTTTGAATGCAACCGCAGAATCGTTTTTGGCTTTATCTAATTTTATACCCAATTCTTCCAAACCAGCACAGAATTGTTCACGCAAAATCGGATTATTTTCACCAACACCCGCCGTAAATACAATCGCGTCTGTATGCCCCAATTCCGCCATATATGATCCAATGTATTTTTTTACATTCTGAACTTCCATATCAATACCCAATCGGCATGCTTCGTCTGTATCACAATTTGCCAAAACATCACGGCGATCATCATATTTACCAGTGATTCCCAACAAACCGGATTTTTTATTTAAATGTGTCAAAATTTGTTGTGCACTTAATCCCAAACGTTCCATTACATATGTAACAACGCTGACGTCCAAATCACCACAACGTGTTCCCATTGGCAAACCAACCGTTGGCGTCATCCCCATTGATGTATCAACCGAAACACCGCCACGAATTGCCGCCGCCGATGCACCAGAACCAATATGCATAGTAATTATATTACATTGATTTGCGGGCTTGCCCAATAATTTTGCCGCACGTTTTGACACATACAAATGGCTGGTTCCGTGAAAACCGTAACGGCGAACCCCCAATTCAGTATACCACGCACTTGGTACCGCATAACGGAAAGATTTTTCCGGCATTGTTTGATGGAATGCCGAATCAAATACAACAACATGACGTGCATTTGGCAAAACCTGTTTGGCGGTATTAATCCCCAACAATGCCGCCGGATTATGCAACGGTGCCAATGGGACCAATGAATTGATTGTGGAAATAACATCATCCGTAACCTCAACCGACGATGAAAATTTATCCCCCCCCATAACAACACGGTGACCAACACCGGCAATTTCATTTAAATCAATTGATGCATCACGTAACATAAACAATACAACATTTAATGCCTCGTCATGATTTTTCATTGGGGTATCTTTGCGTTGTTTTGCCCCATCCGGGTATTTTTGTGTTATAAACGAATCATCCGCACCAATTTTTTCAACAGTTCCACCAATAATTGATTTTTTTGTATCCGCATCAAAAATTTGATATTTCAATGATGACGAACCACAATTTAATGCCATAATATACATATTATTTCCCCTTGATATAAATTATTACACCCAATGGTACCAAACCACACAACACGTTTCAACCGTAAATAATAAAAAAACACCGCCATATTGACGGTGTTTTTTAAAAAATCATGCAACCTTACCATATCCATTGGTAAACTGTTGAACCAATGCATCTTTTTGTGCATCAAACCGTTTCTGTTTAACCTTGGCACGCCCCAAACGCCATGAATACAGTTTACCAGTATGTGTATCACGCCCCGTTTCCAAGAAATCCCAATATGCCATTAATTCACGATAGTTATCCTTGTGATTTTCATCCCATTCGTTAAGTTCTGTTTCACGTTTATTTATCTGATTATTTAATTCATCAATATTGGCACATGCATTTTCATACTCACGTATTTTTGGTTCCTGTTCTTGTACATCTTTTTCTAAATTTATAAAATCTTTTACATTCCTGCTTGTTTTTTTTAAATCATCTTCTTCAGTTTCAACTTCCTCAATCTTTTCCTCTATCTCTTTTTTTATTTTTTTTAATTTTGGAGTTAAAGCTCTGTACAGAATCGCCACCTTGTTTCGTTCAAGATCTTGGTTTAATTCATTCTTTCGTTTTATTTTTTTATTTAATTTTTTTACATCATCTGTCTCAATCAATCTTTGTATTTCATTTTGATTATCTTGTAATTGTCTTTTTTCATTTTCTATGTCCGAAATACCAATTTTACGCATTTTTTCCTCTTCCGCGGCCAACAAATCCCTTTTATTATTCAATTCTTGTTGTTTATTGGATTTTTGATTTGCAATATTATTCTGATAATCCTCATGCCCCTTTTTCATACGCAACAATTTACCGTTAAATTTGCTGCCGGATAAGCGAACTGCATTACCGGACATTGTAATTGCATACCCAACGCCCATGAATGCCGCCCGAATACTTTGATCCATGGCCTTTGATACAAATTGCATTCCTTCGTTCTTGTTCCACGATAATTTTGAATCCGAAAATATCGATACTTTTTCTTTGCCCAATGCATCCATAGTATTACTGGTGGTGTACCCGTATTTTATGATAGATAAAACTTCTAATGTGGCCTTGGCCTCTGCCATTTTATTATCACGAACGGCACGTGATATAATCTCAGATACAATCGCACGCATTTGGCGACCATTTTTCAACGCACCATCAAATGCCTTTGGCATGGTATCTTTTAATTCAGCTAATACTTTTTCCAGCCATTCAAAATGTTTTGTTGCCGTTGGTGATTTATAACGCAATCCTTCTTTGATTTTTCCGGCGTTTTCTAAAACCTTGCCCAGACCGTCATTTGGTCTGAATTTTGCCCCGTCCAACGCCTGAACAATTGATTTTGCCGATGGCATCAAATACATTCGATCACCACGCAATTTCATATATTTATCCATATAATCGGACCAGGTATCACCAACCCACCTGTTCAACTGTTGCCACGCCGTTAATTCATCATCACGTTTTGGTGGAATATAATCGTCTGAATTTTTATCATCATAATTAACGTTTTCTTTGGCCTTATTAAACGGTTTTGATATTTTTCCATTATCATATTGTGCAAAAACATCCATTACCTTTGTTTTTGTATACAACGTATCTAATAATGTGCGATAATTGTTTTTAAAATATTCCCATTTTTCTTTCGAAGGTTTGACATCTTCAAAACCATTTTGAATATCGGAAAAATCTAAATCATCGGTTATCTTGATTCTATTTTTCAGTTCTGCATCCATATAATTCGTCAAATACTGAGCAATTGTTTTTATTTTATCCTGAAATTCTACCGACGAATTATATTTTTTACTGTCAATTCCATCCAATAAATCCTTATACGAGAAACCATCATCCAACAATCTCCAGTCTTTTAAAACCAGTGACAATGAATCCTTTTTGTTTACCAGCAGCTTTTTAAATTCATTATTAATCATCATTTCTGCCACTGGATTAGCAACAGCGTTTGAAAACAAATGTGTATTCACACCACCAAAATATTCATTTAAAAATTCATTAGCATCTTTGTTATATTCAAACGATGATTTATTGGCCGCCATGCCACGAAATGCTTTTTGAAATGCCGCGAACAAATTTTCCCATTCCGCATTGGACAATTCCCAATCACCGCCACTTTCTGTTGGATTGGGCATTTCATTTTGTTTTCCATCGGTCATTAATTTTTTTTGCCAATCGCCCATATGCCCACGAAAATCATTAGCCTTTAGATAATCGTCATATTTTGCCCGAACCTCAGCCGGCATACGATTAAATCGCAACTGCATATAATACTGTAATAAAAATTCCTTCATCGTGGCCATGGCTTTAATCCTTTGGTTATCCCTACACACATAATTATAGTATTTTTATTAATTTTTTCAAGGTTTTCTACGGATAATTGATACAATCAAACACCAAATTTTGGATAAATAAATGGTTATTTATCGGACGATTTGTTTTTTTTAATAAAAAAATACAAATTAAATGCATTTTTTCTTGATTTTATATTTTTTTTATGTAAAAATTTACGCCGAACCACGGAAGTGAAATGAAAATTTCAGATTCCGGTTCCGTTCTGGGAACATAGCTCAGTTGGTAGAGCAAATGACTTTTAATCATTGGGTCCAGGGTTCGAGTCCCTGTGTTCCCACCAGTTTAAACCGGGATTTAATATCTCGGTTTTTTTTTGTAAAAAATCCCGAATTAAAAATATAATTTGCATAAAAAACTCTCTCAACATTTTTTAATTGCATCAATTCCATATTTTTTTCTACACTATTCCTAAAATAGGAAGGTTTTATATGCGTATTTTTAAACGTTTTTTTGGCATAATCGTTTGTTTTTTCTGTCTTTTTACAACAACAAACCTATTTGCCGCCGGATACACATGCAGTGTTGCGTATACCAGTTGTAACCCGGGGTATTATTTAAGCAATGGGACCTGTAATACATGTACGAACAAGCCTAGCAATTCATCTTATACAGGTTCTGCAACCAGCAACGCATGTCCATGGCAATGTATTGCAAATTATTATAAAAATGGTTCAACCTGTACGGCATGTAGCAGTGTATCATTTACAGAAACCGCTACCTGTACGCGTTCCGAGTCAATTACTAATGGAACCAAGAACTATACTGGAGGTTCAAAATCACGTACCTGTTATCGCACCACATCAACGGCTGGCAGCACAGCATCCAGTGCATGTACAGGAACAGCGAACTGTGGCAGTTATGGAAGTTGCTCTGGTGGAACTTTAAGTACAGTAACCTGCGATGCTGGATATTATAATTATAACTATGAACGTTGTAACGAATGTTCTATAGGCCAATTTACTTCAGGTGGGGCAACATCATGTACATCATGCACAAACAAACCCGCCAACTCATATTATACAGCCAAAGGTACTTCCAATTCCTGTCCATGGGCATGTAACACTGGATACGCTAAAAACAGTGCCGGCACCGCATGTAGTCCCAATACATACAAAGTAACATTAAACAATCAAAATGCAACATCTGCTGGCACAACAGAATATTATTATCAATACAACACCAAGGGGACCTGTTATTATTATACAACATCTGCATTAACAACATGCATTGCAGGTACCGGCGGTGTGACAATTACCCCACCAACACGTACAGGATATACATTTGGTGGTTATTATACAGGAACGAACGGTACTGGTACCCAATATGTCAATGCAAATGGTGGGACAGTAAATAATCTTTATTCTGCATCAGCAGCCGACATTACACTATACGCTAAATGGACTGCGAAATCTATAACATGTGATGCGGGCAAATATTTACCGGCAAATACAGAAACATGTTCATCATGCCCAGCGGGTTCATATTGTACCGGCGACAAATTTACATATACGGGAGCGGAACAAGGAAAATTCTCCTGCTCAACAGGGACAAGTAGTAAATATACAAATTCCGCCACTAGCAATACAAGTGTTAACAATTGTTATTTAACCACAACGGCGGGTAACTATGTCGCAACCGCAGGTAGCGGACAGACTGCTTGTACAGCGGGGTATTATTGTCCTGGGGGGACAACCATATATTATGGAACCGGTACCACAACTGGTGGGCGAACTTCATGCCCAGCAACAACAAAAACAGGATACTTCGTATATAATGGTTCTACTGTACGTACCAGTGCAAGTGGCAGTTCCGCTGCAACATCATGTTACTTAGACCGTTCAAAGGCAGATTATTGGACAGCCCAAACTGGCAATCATGGTTTTTGGCGTCCCCAAAATACTACAGACAAATGTTATTATTCTTCATCAACGGGATACTATGATAATTGTAAAAATTCATCAGGTTCAACGATTGCAAAACGATTTAGTGAATGCAATGCGGGATATTTTATTGATACATCAAAGTCACAATCAGGATATACAAATACATGTACAGCATGTGCGACCGGTTCGTATACATCCGCATCCGGAATAAATTCAGATGCAACAAATGCAATGGGAAATGGTTCTTATGTATATGAAACCAGCTGTACTGCATGTACCGGTGGTAAAACAAATTCGGGGACGGCGAACACATCATGTTCAACCAGTTGTACATCAATATCAAATTTATCAACATGGGTAACACCAACATGGACCAATAACACGGTAAGTAATTTATGTAAGGTGGCGACATGTGTATCTGGATATACAGCAAACACAACACAAAACACATGTGCCGAAATATGTCCGGTGGGACGTGGTGTATTAAAAACAAACGGGCATGAATTCCAATTGTATAAAACAGCACAAACAAAACCCGCGTTACATATCAAATATGAGGATTCAAATATTTGCTATGGCAGTTTGGAAATCGGTAATAAAACAGGTACCATCAACATTAAATATGATAATAAAACATATCATATAGTAAATTAATTCATAAAAAAAAACGCCAAATTGGCGTTTTTTTAATAAATTTTATCCAATTGAGCGTTTTTTAACACCGTTACAATTTGTTCTGTATTGGCATATAATTTATCACGATTTTTCTTAAAAACATAATTAGCAATAAAACCTGCTTCGGATTCTATCAATGAATTATTATATACTTGGTCTATTAATTCCGTATATTTTCCACAATTTATCCAACATAAAAATTTACGAACAATGGAATATTTACGTGATTCCATGATACCCACAGCCCCCGCAGCGGTTTTGTGATAACGTTGTAAATAATGAACAAATTCATGGGTAATCAACCCCATAATATCTTTATCATCCATTGACATAACAATGCAATTCGGCAAATGCAAACCATGACAAAAACCAGATATATTTAAAAATACTATTTTTGGTTCTGGGACATCAAATTCATTACTTAAATTTTTCATAATTTTGCGAATAAAAATAATACATTTATCTGCACCATTATGTGGACTGTAATGTCGTAACATCTCTTTTATTTCCGGTTTTTTATCTACAAAACCATAAGATGCCGCATATATTTTATCACCCAAAATCTTTAATTTTTCTTCGTCATAATATTTGGCTTTTATTGCTGTCTGGCATCGAATTGCACTGCCATAAATTTGACGCAATTTAAAATCATTATCATTGTATTCTATGATACGCTGATGCACATGGCTTTCATTGATTGCCATGGCAATACCATCCAATACAGTATTCACACTATCCACACCAACAACACGGACAAATTCATCCTGATCGAAACCACCCAACATACGACCCAATAAATCACATGCGGTTTCTCTGGATACAACATTTTCTGATTTTTGTGATACAGATGCATTCATTTTATCCATATAACACCGTCCCCTTTATTTTTCCATGTAATACAGAAATAAAAATGTCCGTCAAATATAACACAAGTACGTATTTTGTCAAGATAATAATATAACAAAAAAATACCCCAAAATATAAAATTCGGGGGTATAAATAATAAAAAACAATTTTACCGGTTATTATTTACAACGGGACTGTTAACCGCACCCCATAACAACCACAACAATGCCGAAATACCAACCAACGCATATATAATGCTGCTAAACATTGTGCCAACACCAAATACCCACGTTACCAAATCAAATTTAAATATTCCCACCAACCCCCAATTTAATGCCCCAATAAATGTTAATGGTTTAAAAATATAATTTGTTAATCCATTCATTGTTTTCCCCTTTGTTAAAAAATATTTGTCGTTTCGACACAATAATTATATGGCCGTTTATTATATACTGCAACCCAAACACATCATTTAAGAAAAGGTTCCTGAACTATAAATTTCAACAAAAAAAACGCACATTACTGTGCGTTTTTTTTCAGATGCATATATAAGCCGGATTCTGTTCTGCCAATGGGCAGTTTAAAACCAGCCCAAAGGTAGCGAGCATAATTAATCTGCATACAGTGTTACCACCATATGTCAAGCCTTCTACCCGTTCCCAAACAGGGACATGTTTAAAGGGAACCTATTTGAAGTTGCTGCACATAGAGATTGCCCGTTTCACCCCGAACTTAATCGGATTCGTCTCTGTTGCTCTGATCGTCGGGTCACCCCGCCCGGCCGTTAGCCGGTATGTCGTCCCACGCAGTCCGGACTTTCCTCCACCCAAATTGGGCGGCTATGCCCCGTGCATCTGTTATGTGGCAGTATAATATTGACACACAAAAAATTCAATCAAAATTTGTTTGATTATACCGTAACATTATATATAAAAACAATTGAACATATTTTTTATTTTGAATATGCACATGGACCACCTGTAAAATGTCCCGTTCCTTTGTCATCTTGGAAATCAACGTTTGGTGCTATATAACATCCCGTAATTGGTACAACCGCCGCAAAAGTATTGGCCGCCACATTATCTTTTCCAATTGTCGGACATTTTGTGCACGTTATTGCATTATCAGTTGTATAATAACCATTTGAACATTCATACGTGGTCGTTGTAACACATTGACCACTTTGACAAGATTTTGTCGTCTTTATCCTTTGATGTGTTGTATCATTTGTTGTATATGTTGTGCCACTGCACGTACTCGAATCGCACGACGAAGACTTTGCAACACATGTATACAAATCTTTTGCTAAATCATTTGCATTACTACAAACCGCAAACAAAGCACCATTCGTACTACTACTAATTGGAACCAAAGTCCCCGCAGACGTGCACGACGTACAGGGGCGCATAACATCATTTAAAGTGGTCCCATTCATAATATACCATTTGGTAGTAGAACCGGTACAATAATTGTTAACATTCGGATCAACCCACCCACTGGGGTTTTGTGTCGTTTTTGTACACGTAACGGCAGCCATGACATCAGTCAGCGTACATACATACATACATACATACATACATACAAACCACACACATAATATGCTTAAATTTATTAATAATCGACATCTTTCCCTTTCCATTTTTTAACGAAGTGGATTATAGAATTATTGCAATTTTTACACAAGTTTTTTTTTACATTTTATCAACAAACATTTTTACACATCGCGACACAAATACATAAAACATAACACCATTAATCGCCTAATAATAAAACACCAATTTCGGTAAAAAATAATGCAACATTAAAAAAACATCCGGAAAACCGGATGTTTTTTTACATATTATAAATAATAAATTATTTTACATACGCACGCATATTATACAATGCCATGGCCACTTCATAATATGCATCCTCTTTTATACGTTCGGATTGATTTTTACCGGTTTTCAAAATAACCTCTACCCCACGAATTATGCATTTACGAATATCGGTATGTTTTGCCTCTTTACGCACCCAGTACCCAAAAACAGCAGCCGCACGAACAAGTTGTTCCAATTGCTTTATCAAATTTGTTCCTTCTTTACCAGACAGAACATTATTATATGCAGTCGCAAAACTGTCCTTTGATACCTTTTTTAACATGTTTATAAAAACAAGTCTTTTAGCTTCTTCCATTTTTTACCCCTTTTAAACATACGGACACTAGATTTATACAAAAACATATAAAAGTCAAACAAAAAAATGCCCATAAACTGGGCATTTTTTATAACTGTTTATCACAATTAAATGCTGTCCGCATTTATCCAACGCCCATCTTGTAATAATCCGGGCATCATACCTTCGTTGGTGCGTAATGAATCGATTACACTGCGTGCCTTTTGTGCATTCAGGTTTATAATACGAACTTTATATAAATCCCCCTCTTTCACAACAACCGCATTTCCATATGTACGCATACGTGAAACCAAACTGTTTGCGCTGCTTTCGGAATATAACGCCGCAATTTGAACAGCATATTGTCCATTTGCAACCACCGTATCAGATGTTTCTGTGGTTGTTACAGTCGTTGTAACCGGTGTCGATGCTGCACTTTCACATGTTGGTGTTGGTTCAGCAATCGTTTCTTCGGCCAATATTGCAGATGACACTGTTGTGGTTGCCTGTGGTCCACTGACACCCAACGTTGCATTTTTTACCTTAATTGACTGATCGGCCAAAACCTGAATTTGAACATTACCCTGACCATTCAAACCAATTTTACGTGCCGCGGCGGCTGACAAATCCATAATACGTGTATTAACGAATGGCCCACGATTATTTACACGTGCAACGACTGATTTACCATTATCCAAATTGGTAACACGAACAATTGTTGGCAATGGTAATGTTTTACTGGTTGCAAACATCAAATTACTGTCAAATGTTTCACCGTTATTTGTTTTTGTCCCGTTCAATTCTTCGGGAATAATACCGGCAACACCTGTTTTATTATATGTTAAATCTTCAACTGGAATATATTGGACATTTTCAACCTTATACGCGGTACCAACATAATATTTTGGGGCTGCTGCCAATAAATACGCATCATTTAAACTTTGTTCTTCGGTACTGGTAACCAAAACCTCTTCGGTTAAACCATCTGCACCATATCCCGATGCATCCTCGTTATAACCATTACCAACACAACCAGACAAAACAGCCGTTAAAACAGCCAATGAAATTATTTTTTTTGTCATGCGATAGACTCCCTTACATTCTTTTGATGTAATTTTATCACATTTTACAACCATATTCAAATTTTATTTTATCGGATATACCTGTCGCAAACATACGCCATTGGCAAATACAAAACCGCATATCCAACAATAGATACCGCCAACATAATAAAACCGGTAATTGGTACAAACCATAATCCAAGTCCACAACCGGTTGCCAACATTGCAAACACTGCAATCGTCCGTATTGTACGACCATCATGTTGGACCAAACCATGTCGTCTGCACGCAATATACAACAGTATCGTTTTTAAATATCCACTGATTACAACACCAATCGGTATTGCCAAATATCCGACCCATGGAAACGCCGCCAAATATATAATTGATGCAACCGCCAACGATGTCATACTGGTTTTAACCGGTGTCTTAACATCCTGTGATGCATACAGGGTTTTACTGTAAATCTGACTGGCCATCATTGCGGGCAAAACCAATACCTGAATCATAATGGCCAATGCCACCGCATGCGTTGACACAGATGTCCACGCCCCATATTCAAATAAATATTTTATGATTGGTTCCGCCAAAACAAATAACCCAACCACACACGGTAAAATTAACATCATTGAACGACGTAATGATGAATTTTGTTGAATATAAACACTGCGAATATTATTATCAGCCAACGCATTTGATATTGACGATATCAACACCGTTCCAACCGCCAAACCAATCATTGCAAACGGCAATTGAATAATACGATCTGAATAATATAACCATGATACTGCACCGCTTTGGAAACTGGCCACCAATGTTCCAACAATTATTGTAATTTGATAAAACCCATTACCAATGACACTGACTCCCAAACGCTTAAAAATGCTGTGAATTGCCGGTGTCAAACGGGGACGCACCAATTGCAACCCAAAATGATGTCGCCGTATACGATTCCACAAAATTCCAAATTGAATTATCCCCGATAAAACAACCGTCCCGGCCATTATGTATAACACGTAATTCGTTGCACAAAATGCCGATATTAACAACGCACAAATTAACATAATGTTTAACAACACCGGCATAAACGCCGCCAATAAAAATTTTGAAAACGCATTTAATATGGCCGATAAAAACGCCGCACCACATATAAAGATTACATAAAAAAACATTATCCGTGAAATCATAACGGTCAATTGTAATTTACCCGGATCATTCACAAATCCCGGTGCCAGGAACCATACAACCA
>JAZUKY010000021.1:0-25869 GCA_045643525.1 Candidatus Enterousia sp.
GGCATATTTTATCATTACAAACCGTATAAATATATATGCATATAATCCTGTCTGAATTATGCGAATAAAAACATTGTATTTTATGTAAATATAAGATATATTATTTGGCGTTGTCGGGGTGTAGCTCAGCCTGGTAGAGTACTTGCATGGGGTGCAAGGGGTCGCAGGTTCGATTCCTGTCACCCCGACCACTTTTTTATGCAAAAATATTTATCTTTTTAATTCTTAACCCACCCTATCAAAGATTTTTAATTACAAATATATAAAATATTAATTTTATACTTGCACGAATCGGAAAAAAGTTACTAGTATGGCACATGTAAAAATATAAAATATGAATGGGGGAAATCCATGATTATTGGTATCGGAATTGACTTGGTTGAATGTGGGCGTTTTTTAGATTGGTCTGCATTTAAAAAACAACGCATATTTACAAAAAAAGAATTAGAGTATGCGGATACATATAGTGCGAATGCTGAAAAACATTTGGCAAATTTTTGGGCCGCACGTGAGGCTTTTTTAAAAGCGTTGGGAACGGGGTTCGGTGAAGAAATATCTTTTTCGGACGTTTCTGTCGTACACGATGATGCAGGTCGCCCAGAATTATTGATTGCGGGTGGTGCCAAGGCCGCATTAAAAGAAATTTCTGGTGGTGCAAAAGTACGAATACACCTGTCGATTACGGATCAGGCCGATTATTCCGCAGCAATTGTTGTTATTGAAAAAGAATAAATTATCCGGGTTCCAAAAATGGAACCTTTTTATTTATTTTCCGTTAACATTGGCCCCCTATTAAGGGTTTGAATCATCATACACAATAAAAAAAATCAATAAAAATCCCTGTTTATCACCAAGGTTTATTTTCCCAGTTTTTGTTGATTTTTCATATATATAGTATAATATTGCAAATATATTTGATAAAAGGGGGCCGGGTATGTTTGATACAGAAAAACTGAAAACATTTTCATGGATAAATATAGGCAATCCCGACCATGATGATTTTGAACGTTTGCACAATGATTATAAAATCGATGAAGATACTATTTCTGATATATTAGATCCGGATGAACAGCCACGTTTCGAAATCGAAGATGATTATAAAGTTATTATTGTACGTTTTCCAATTATAAATCGTGAAATGGATACGTTGTGGCATACAGAACCATTATCTATAATATATTCAACGAATCGCGTTATTACCGTATGTCGTAAACGTTGTGATATATTGGATAAAATAAAAAAAGATGAAAAAACATCTCGTGAAGAATTTATTTTAAATATCATTTACTATATTGCAGAATCATACTTACGCTTTTTAAAGGAATTAAATAAACGCGTTATAGATTCCAAAAAGGCATTACAGGAACAAATCCGTAAAAAAGAATTGTTGAATTTATTAGAGGTTGAAAATAGTTATACTTTGTATTTGGCCGGTATTAAAGGTAACATGTCTGTATTAGAAAAATTAGAAAAGGTTCGTGGTTTTGTAAAGACAGAAGAAACTGCTGAACTGGCCGAGGATGCACGCATAGAATTATCACAAGGTATTGAAGTTGTTATGTCATACAGCAAAATGATGAAATCTATCAAAGAAACATTCGAAAGCGTTATTAATATGGATTCCAATACATATATTAACCGTTTAACAATGTGGAATATCATATTGGTTGTACCAACAGTGGTTGTTGGATATTTTGGAATGAATTTAAAATTACCATTCGAACACTATAACGATACCGCTATCGCCATATTTATTATGATTATGATATTGCTGTTGGGATTTGCAATGTTTTGCCAATTACGCCAACGTATCATATAAATTATATTATCTTTTCTTTGTTTTATAAAAAAATCCCAACATAAATTGGGATTTTTATCTCGTTAAGATATTTTATCAATTCGTCTGATGCGACGTTCAATATTGTCAAAAGGACTGTCTAAAAATGTTTGGGCCACAATAAACGACATTTCAATATCAATATCATCCGATGCCAACGCCAATACATTTATATCATCATGAAAACGATCATCACGGGCCTGATTCGGATTATCGCAACGCGATGCCCGAATATGACGATATCGATTCGCAGCAATCATAACGCCCGCCCCCGTTCCACAAATTAAAATTCCACGTGAATTTTTATCATCTGCCATCGCATCTGCAACCGTTCTAGCAACATCCGGAAAATCAACCGCTGTATCTGGATCATCCACCCCTAAATTCACAACCTGATACCCAGATGCAGACAACATTTCGATTAAATACAACTTTAAACCAACACCACGATGATCAGATGCCATATAAATTTTTGATACACTTTTATTCATTATTTTTAATCCCTGCGTCTTGCTAATTTACATTCTAAACCTGTATTTCCCGTAATATTCAACGTACGATATGACAAAGTCCCCGTCATTTGTGCATTACTAAAAACATTTGCGGTATTTACAACAGCCGGCCCTTCTAATGTGCCATGTAAAAACAGCGTTTCCGCAGTTACTTTGCCAACGACCACGCCGCCACGACCAATAATAACTGTTTCTGCGGTTATATTACCAACAAGATGCCCATGAACCTGAACCGTATGGTCCGTTTTCATTTCACCCGTCATTTTACAACCAGCACCTATGATTGTGGGCGATTGTTTTTCAATTGCGTTTGTAAATGCTAACATTTTTATTCCTTTACAAAATTTATCGGATCAAAGGCGACACCTTTGTATCTAATCTCGTAATGCAGATGCGGTCCTGTTGAACGGCCGGACGATCCGCCCAATCCGATAACAGTTCCCGGTCGCACCCAATCACCACGCGAAACCATAACCTGAGACAAGTGGGCATACAACGTGGTAAAGCCTAAACCATGATCAATTTCAACGGCGGTGCCATAACCACCACGTTCCCCGGCGGAAACAACACGTCCCGGTGCAACTGCAACCAATTCTGTACCAATTTTACCTGCAAAATCAATGCCACGATGTTTTGCGTTTTCACCGGTAAATGGATCTGAACGTGTACCAAAATATGATGTGATACGAACATTGCTTAATGGGGCCCCTAATGGTAATACTGTATTTAATTTAGCCAACCCATTCCACAATTCTAAATTATCTGCCAAACGTTGATATTTGGCATCCAATTTTTTATCAATTTCTAATGGGCTGAATGCACTACCAACAAATGGACTGCTGAATTTATTAGCCTTTTGTACCAATACGTTTTGATTTAACCCCAATGTTGTAACCACACCATTTATACGTTTTAAATGTGAACGTAATCCCTCTATATTTTCTTCGGTAATTTGCGATACTGTATTAACAATTTGAATATCAACATCTGCGATTGTACGCATTGATTCAACCAATTGCGAATTACGACGTTTTAATTCTTCATTTTCGGCACGTGTTAATTCATATTCCGCAGATAATTCGGACAATTTTGTATATTCTGGAACATAATCATTTTTGGTAAACGTTTCAACAATGCGTGTATGCAAAAAATCCAATTCACCCCACGTTTTCAAACGTTCTTTTATCAATTCTTCTTTTTGTGTGGCACTTAATTTTGTTTCATTCAAAATTTTATCATCCGTAACATTTAAATTACGCGTCAACTTGGTATATTGTGCCAAATATGTCTGCAAATCACTCATTTGTCTGGCGTGTTCTGCACGTGCCTGCTCTAACTGTTGTGTACGTTTTTGTAACAACGGTCTGTGATAAACGAAAACATACGTAGACCACGTTGCCCAAACAATTAAGCCAACCTTTCCACAAAATGTGGTAAAACGCCAAAAACTGCTTTGTTTAAATGTATAAACATTACCACGTGGCGTATCCATAATCGTAAATTCACGTGGTGGAAATATTCCTGTGATTATGTGCCACAACGCCCGAAACGGTGACGTTATCAGTGCCCACAAAGATGTAAAATTTCTGGTTACAAAATTTATCATTTCTGGTCCAGTTTAGCCAATGCATCCGCAATAGTCAAGCCATCACGTAAAATTACATCATTATTCATCGAACAACCACTGTATATGATTCCACCACCACGCACCCCCAAACGTGCGGCAATCAATACCCGTTCTGCTGTATTTTTACCCCCAAACAGTGGGAATATTTGTATGTCGCCACATACTTTATTCATTATTTCAACAACATCCGGAAATACCAACGCATCAACGATTGTGTAAAAATGCCCACGTGGACGCACACGACGCAGGCACGCACGTGTCCATGCACGCAAATCTATGTTATGATGTGCATTGTGTGCGGCCGGTGTCCCACGAAAATACGGGGGATTTGATACAACAGTATCGAAAACCCTGTCTGTGTGCCATGAAAAAATGTCCGAATTTATTAATTCTATGTCACGCCCGTTCAATTTGGCGTTTTTTGCACATTCATCTAGCATTTGTTGTGAAATATCAAGCCCTGTAATTTCAGATATGTTTGCACCATGGGTTGCCAAACACAATGCCACCCCACCCGTTCCAATTCCAACATCTAAAACGGTACCACTGCATTTTCCACACCAGGCCGCCAACCATACAGCATCGCTGGTTGGATTATATATTCCACGGTTAAATAATACCCGTCCCCCCAGCAAACTAAAAAATTCTTGTTTTTGTGACATGTCCATATATAATAATTCAACAAAAATAAAAGGCAAGTTTATGTTTGATGACACAATTATTGTTCAAAGTGCAGTCAGTGCATTTAATAATGCGGCATTATCAACCCCTGCATTTTTGTGGTGCGCCGTTTTGGCAACCCCATTATTTTATATTGCATCAAAATATGGCAATAATATTTTTACATTTTGTGGTTGGAACAAAAATAATTTATCACGCCATATTGAAACCTGGTCTGTTGGATTGATAATTGTTTGGCTGGTTTTATTTTGTGGAAATTATACGGTATTACGCGATAAAGCCACTGTCTTGCCGTTCGTGATTGCTGCGATTTTATGTATTTCTTGTGCGATATTTATCCCAAATATTCGCGACGCATTTCACAATAAATGGCAATCTGCACCCACAAAACAAAAAAGAATTATGATTTTCGCTGGTGCAATTGGAATACTTTTTTTGGGGTTGGTCGATACCCATACTTGGTGGGGTCCAATATTACCGATTGGTTCTGTAATTTTGGGTATAACCATCAGCAGATTTATTAAACCCAACAAATACATCACACCGTTGATTACACCTATAATTATAGCAATTACAACCGTCATTTTAATGCAACCAGAGTTTTTCCGTTTTGGCCAATTGGGTGCATTGTCACCAATACATTTATTATTTTTAATGTTCACTGGCATCGTTGCAGCCGCAACAATTGCATTAAAAAACATTAAACCATGTGGTTACATTTATCATTCGGCATTTGTTAAATTAAAATGGATGACACGTTTTGTTACATCATTGATGGTTGCATTATTTGTTTTGACCGAATCAGTTCCTGTATTTTTATCAATGTTGATTGCATTTTTCATAATGTTTGCATTGTCTATAATTCATGAAAAGCATGCACCTGTGATAAATATTTTAGCCAATCAAATGTTTGCTTTGACACTGATGTTGTTTGGTATAATAACCACAATGCCAGTAATAACCACAATGGCAATTGCATATTTTTCGGCATATATGAATATATTAGACACCCAGAAAATCAGATTTTTGTTATAATTTGTTATATTTATTTAATACAAATTCGAACGCGTTTAATTATAGTATACAACACGAATTAACAATAAAAAAACAGGTTATAAAATTATGACAACATATATTCATCCCAGTGCAATTATCAAACCTGGTGCGGTTATTGGTGCCGATTGTAAAATTGGTCCATTCTGTATCATTGGTTCAAATGTGGTTTTAGGCGATCGTGTCGAATTGGTTTCTAATGTTGTTATTGACGGAAAAACATCTGTCGGTGATGATTCAATTGTTTATCCGTTTGCGGTTTTAGGTGTAATGAGCCAAGATTTAAAATGGCAAGATGAAACAACAATGACTGGGTTGCGTATTGGCAAACGTTGCAGGATTCGTGAATATGTAACGATTCATTCTGGGACTCCGGCATCCGATGGAACGGTCATAGGTGATGATTGCCAAATTATGGTTAATGCACATGTTGGACACGATTGCAAGGTTGGAAACAGTGTCGTTATGTCAAATTTAGTTCAGGTCGCAGGCCACGTTGAAATCGAAGATTTTGCTATTTTATCTGGTGGTGTATGCGTGTTGCAATTTGCCCGTATCGGTCGCAATGCATTTATTGGCGGTATGTCTGGGGTTGGAAATGATATATTACCATACGCCATATATGATGGTGCCCGTGCAGTATATCGCACAATTAACCGTGTTGGTTTAATGCGTCACGGTTTTACAAATGAAGACATGCATGCAATTCATAATGTTTATTCTGCGGTATTTCGTGGTACCGAGGGGACTGTGGCTGAACGTTTGGCCAAAGTTCGTAAAGAAGTAAAAAATAATAAATACGCAATGGATGCAATTGATTTTATTGAAAATCGTTCAAAACGTGGAATTGGTACATCTGATAATGCAGAACACTAAGCCTAAAATATTTATAATCGCGGGGGAAGTTTCGGGCGATGTTTTGGGTGCCAGTATAATGGCCGAAATGCCTGACGTTGATTTTATCGGCGTTGGTGGCGAGCATATGATTAAAGCCGGTTTGAAATCAATTGTTCCATTGGGTGATTTGGCCGTAATGGGTGTAGTAGAGGTTGCAATGCACGCACGCACGTTGATACACCACATAAAAACTGTTTCTGATGCGATTATAAATACACGTCCTGACATTGTTTTGACAATAGATGCCCCCGGATTTGCCCGCAGCGTTTTGCAACGTGTTCGTAAATCTGTTACAGGCCAAGAATTAATCGCCAATGGTATGAAATTCCACCACGTCGTCGCCCCACAGGTATGGGCATGGCGTGCGAAACGGGCAAAAAAATATGCACATATTTTTGATAAATTATACGCTTTTTTTGATTTTGAAGTTCCATATTTTACAAAGTATGGTTTAGATACCGTTGCGGTTGGTCACCCAATTGCTGACAAATTAATTGGAAAATACGACAGTTTGCATCGTCAAGACACCGATACAGAAAAAATTATAACATTAGTCCCCGGCAGCAGAATGTCCGAGGTTAAGCGTTTGTTACCAATATTTAAACGCAGTGCAGAAATTTTATCCGCCAATGGGTATGTTGGTTATAAATTTGTAATACCAACAGTCGAAACAACCATTGATTATGTTCGACGTTATACCGCAAAATGGCATGTTCCAGTAACATTGATTCCAGCATCTGAACGTTATGAAATATATGCAAAAACATATATTGCCGTGGTGGCCAGTGGTACGGTATCCGCAGAATTGGCGATGTTGCATATTCCATCAATAGTTGTGTATAAAATGAATCCAATAACAACGTTTTTGGTGCGTTTGGTAATTAATACACGTTGGGTTTCATTGGTTAACATATTATTAAAAAGATCCGTATATCCTGAATTACTGGGACCGGATGCAACAACAGAAAATGTCTTAAATGCAATTCAACAGTTGGCAATTCCGTCTGTTCGCGAAAAAATTGTTCAAGATTTAATTAATGCTGATAAACTGTGGCGTCAAAATTCGGGTTCACCAACACAACTAATTGCTGAAAATATACGTAATTATTTTCATAGTACCCCCGTTGTTTCGCAAATTTCAACAGATAATCAATAATCTTTTTATCATTGGATTGCACCGTTTTTTATTATATGAATATTTTTATATCGTTTTTGATAAATTTTATTGCACAGCCCGATTGTTTTGTTGTAAATTTACGGGTATGAATAGAATTTTTATATTATTTTTTATATTTGTTGTTTCAGCCTGTACCTTTCAGACCAAACATCGTGGTTATGTATTTCCCGACAATTTGGAAGATGTTGTTGAATCGATAAAAACACCCCACGATTTAACCGATACAATTGGAAATCCACAAGTAAAAACAATTTATGGTGAAAACATATGGATATATTACGGGGTTGATGAAAATTATCGTGGGCCACTGCCAAAAACGTATGATCATCAAACTGTATTGTTGGTATGGGTACGTGATAATAAAATTATAAAAAAGCAAGTTTTGCATGATAACGATTTACAAAATGTAAAAATTGTACGTAATGAAACCGACATTCCTGCGGCGGTCGAATTAAATGCATTGGAAGAATTGTTTAACAATATTGGTCGTTTTTCACCGGCCGGTTTGGGACAGTAAAAATTATTTGAAAAAACAGTAAAAAATGTGTAAAATATAGCCCATAAAGGTTATCATAAATATGAAAGAGATTTTGTTCACATTATTCACATTATTATATACGGTTAATGCCCCGGCGGCATCAACGCAAACCGCAGAAAAACAGTGTGAACCGGGGTATATTTTGGCTTCGACTGGAAAAATTAATGGCATTGAGACAATGGAATGTCAAAAATTGTGGTGTCGCGATTTGGAATTGGGTAAACCAATGGGAACGGGAAAACGTATCAACAATGGTTATGTTGACACAAACGCCCCGATGGAACTGTGTACAGCAGACAAAACATGTATATGGTGTTTTGGTGACCGTAAATGGTGTGCGGGTGAAATACAAGGTGCATGGAATCCACAATATGGTGCCTATACTCGTAATGGTGAAGAAACCGCTACATATTCTTCGTATCAAAAGGCGGGATGCTTTGGTTGGCATCTGGAATCGCCACATAAATGCAATTCTGATGAGATTGCAATTTTACAAAATGATGAATGGATTTGTTCAAAACAGGTTCAACAGGGTTCTAAAACCACACGTGAATCATTGATGCGTCGTAGCAGTTTATCAAAAACATTTAAATAATAATTTTTATGCTATGACATTTATTTTTCGGCAATCTGTTTGTTTTTCCTGTTTTTTTATGATATAATACCATTTAAACAGAGAGGATGGCAACCTTAGAGGTTTTAATTATGCCAAGTAAAAAGATAGATTTTAAAACAGGTCAGTATGTCGTTTATCCAACCCAGGGCGTTGGTAAATTAGTTCGTACCGAAGAACAGGTTATCGGTGATCAAAAAATAAAAATGTTGGTTATCGATTTTGAACGTAATCATATGACCCTGCGTATACCAGTAGAACGGGCAGAACTTTCTGGTTTACGTCCGTTAACAACCCAAAAGAAAATGGATGAAGCGATTGCATCAGCCAAGGGTAAAGCCGGGGCAAAACGTATGATTTGGGCCCGTCGTGCGGCACAATACGAAGAAAATATAAATTCTGGAGACCCAATGAAATTGGCAGAGGTCGTACGTGATTTACAACGCCGCAGCGCTGCGGATACAATGACGTTTTCTGCACGTCAATTATATTTACGTGCACTGGAACGCATGGCACAAGAATTTGCGGTTTTACACAAAATTGATTTGGACAGTGCATCAGAAAAGATTGAAGATATTTTGGGTATCCCAAAAGAAATAGATTTAAATGCGATTGAATCTGATGAAGATGAAGAAATAGAATCGGATGAAGAATCATAAAAAACGCCTTTGGGCGTTTTTTATATTTATATTAAACAATAAAATGTAATATTCGATTTTTTATAACAAAGCACCATCTGTGCCCCACACATTTAAAATATAAAAAACAACCCGCAATACTGCGGGTTTTGTTTATCCAACCAATTTCTGCCACAATGATTTCTTTTTCGTTCCACGACCATTATTACGTCGTGCCCGACGATGTGGTGCATTCATTATTGTTTTTTTAGCATCAACATGACGTGCATTTTTCTTTTTCGCATCAGTTGATGGTGCATACGCATTTAAAACCTCTTCGGTTGAACTTTGTTCCGGTGCAACACGTTGTATCGAATATTGATCAATATTCATCATACTGTCATCACCAACAATTACTATTTCTGTTTCAAACTTTGATTCCATTTCTGCTAATTCTGCACGTTTATGATTTAATAAATAAATCGCAACATCTGTCGGAACAGTCATAATGATTTTTTGTGCACTTTTGGCCAATAATTTTTCCTGTAAATGACGGAACATTATAATTGCCGCTGTTTGAATAGATGGCACAACCCCTGCCCCTAAACAATGAGGACATGCAACATATGATGATTCAATGAAACTGCTGCGTAAACGTTGACGTGATAACATCATTACACCGAATGCATTGATTTTTGCAACCTGTGTCCGTGCCCTATCCCGCTTCATAACCTCACGCATTTTCATTTCCAATTTGCGGTTGTTTTTTTCTTCTTCCATGTCGATAAAATCAATCGCAACAATCCCGGCCAAATCACGTAAACGCAACTGTAACGCGATCTCTTCGGCGGCCTCTAAATTAGTATTCAAAGCCGTTTGTTCAATATCTTTTTCTTTGATTGCACGCGATGAATTAACGTCTATTGTCACCATTGCTTCGGTTTGATTAATAACCAGTGATCCACCAGATGGTAAAACAACATACGGTCCATGTAAACCCTCTAACTGTTTTTCGACACCGGCTTTGGTCATTAATGGCATCGCAGTATCTTTGTATTGAACAATCTGACGACGCGGTGCATGACCATACATTTGCTGAAAATATGTTTTTGCGGCTTCAAAGGCTTCTTCACCCTGGATAACTAAAACATCTTCTTTATCGGATAAAAAGTCACGAACAACGCGGCGTAACAATGAATCTTCGGTATGAATCGTAACAGGTGCAACAGATTCCAAAGTTATTTTACGGATTTCATTCCATAAATTAACCAAATAATCATAATCTGCGGCAATATCAGACGGAGACGCCCCAAATGCAGCCGTTCGTAAAACAACCGTCATACCCTTTGGAATTTTCAATTCATGTAATATTTCACGCAAACGTGCACGTTCCGCTTTGTCGGAAATCTTTTTTGAAATGCCATAACTATTACGTTTACGTGAATTTGGCATCAATACCGCAAAACGCCCCGCCAATGACAAATATGTCGTCATTGATGCACCCTTTTGGCCACGTTCTTCTTTGACACCTTGAACCAACAATATTTGCTTTGGTTTTATAACGTCTTGTATTTTAAATTCGCGTGCACGTTTGGCAAATTCTTTATTATCTTCACCGGCACTATGATCATCATATTCTGCAACTTCGTCGATTTCATCATCTGGGTCTTCGTCATCATCAACAATGTTTGCATGTGCCAATTCCAACAATTTTTTCTTTTGTTCTGGTGTTACCTGATAATAATCGGGATGTATTTCAGAAAATGGTAAAAAACCATTTTTACCCGTCCCATAATCGACAAATGCCGCCTGCAAAGACGGTTCAACACGTATAACCTTGGCCAGATAAATATTTCCCTTTATTTGTGGTTTTGTTGTTGTTTCAACATCAAAATCTGAAACACGATTGATGGCGGTATCAACCACAACAACACGTGTTTCCTCTGGGTGGACTGCATCCACATATATTTTTTTTGACATTTAGTAATCCTTTGGTTCTATGTGCATATGTGATGGCCATAACCCGTCCCCGTGAGGCGTCCAAGCCTATGCCAAGGGAATGCACAACGATAACAAACAGTGCAATTCGAATTAAAGAAAATATTGATAGTATGAACACTTATATTAACCCCATCAATCATATAACGTATTTAGCATATCATGCCAATCGTATATTCGCAAGGTATTTATTTTTTCTTTTTCCCTGTATGTGGGCGTAATTGGGAAATTTTATTCATTTGTATTTTTGCCTCATCTAATAATCGACGCATGTGGGCACGCAACCAATTTTCATATAAGAAAAACAGTCCCCCAACCCCAATTAACGGCAAAACATAATAAATTATACGATATGCTAACAATGCACCAAATATATCCGCCTTATCCACACTTTCTGGCAACGCTAACATAAATACACTTTCAAAAACCCCTATTCCACCTGGGACCTGGCTAAAAACGCCGGTCGTTTGTGCAATTACAAACAATCCGATATATGTTCCAAACGATATATCAACAAACGGTATCAAACAGAAATATAAAACCAATCCCGCCAAAATACTGTCTGTTATTCCCAGCCCCATCTGGACAATTGCCAATTTTGTTGTCGGTATTTGAAATTTTATTTGGCCGATTTTAATATTTTTATCGTGAAAAAATATTGTCATTGCAAAATATGTCAAAATCGCCGCCGCACAAAAAATAAACAATGCATTTAATCCGATCATTGTCCCCACGGCACCATCAAATAATTCACGTGGTACCAAAAAATATCCAATTAAAACGATGGCCGCTGCACCCAAAAAGTATGTAAAACCGTTTATAGTCAGCATTTTTACAATATCACCGCCACGAATACGCCAACGTGTATATAAACGATATCTAATTGCACCACCACTGACAACGGCATGCCCCGCATTATTACTGATTGCAAATCCCAACATTCCGGCCAGCATCCATTTCCACCAAGAAACCTTTTTATTTTCACCAACATAATTTAATGCCAAGAAATCATATAATGATAATGCAAAATATCCCGCTAAACAGGCAAAACATGCCGCAACTAAATTAACAAACGGTATTGCAATTATTGCATGTGCAATATCCATAAACGAATAATTACGTAATTGCCACCACAACATACCGGCGGCCAATAAAAAGAAAAAAATACCAGAATAACTAATAACTTTTTTTAGTACACGCTTTGTATTTGCAGACATAAAAATCCCTTTACAGAATTGGCATGTTATCACAAATGCAATAAAAAGCAACATCAAATCAAAAATCACTTTTTCTTGTTGAATTTTCAAACTTTGTTTGTATTATGCAACCATAAAAAGGATTATATATTATGTTACGTCCGTCTATGCGTAAAAACGATCAAATGCGTCATGTATCTTTGGAAACATGTGTTAATAAATGGGCCGAAGGTTCATGTTTGATAAAGATTGGTAACACACAGGTTTTATGTACCGCCAGTGTTGATTTAAATCAACCACTATGGAAACGTATTCAAAATAAAACGGGGGGTTGGGTTACAGCCGAATATTCCATGTTGCCACGTGCAAATGGAACCCGTAAATCACGTGAAAACATTATGAAAGATAACCGCAGTGCCGAAATTTCACGTTTAATTGGTCGTGCCCTGCGCAGTGTTGTTGATATGGACGCATTGGGTCGTCATACAATTACAATCGATTGCGATGTTATTCAGGCCGATGGCGGAACCAGATGTGCATCAATTACCGCCGGTTTCGTTGCAATGAAAATGGCTGTTCAATGGTTAATTGATAATAATCGTATAAAAACCGATCCTATTCGTGAACATGTGGCGGCAATATCTGCCGGATTATATAATGGTGAACTGGTGGTAGATTTAGATTATGACGAAGATTGTAATGCAGAAATGGATGCAAATTTCGTTATTTCTGAAAATGGACAATTTATCGAAATACAGGCAACGGGCGAACAACACCCATTTGACAGGGAACAATTAAATTGTTTGATGGATAAAACAGCAAATGCAGTCCACGAATTAATCAAAGTACGAAAACAGGTATTATAAGTAATATAAAAATGCCCCAAATGGGGCATTTTTATATTACATTTTTTCAACATAATTTACATCTATTGTTGTTCTATCAGATAACACATCTGTTTGACCGTGCAATTTAACATTTTCGTTTGATGTAACGGTTTTACCACGCCATGCTGTATCCGATATATTAACCATAATTGTATCTGTTTTGTCTTCGAACAAATACATTCCATTTCCCATACTGTTTGTTATACGGCCAACAACGATAACCGAAGAATTGTCCGGCATTTTTTTGACTTGGCCAACAGTATTTACCGTTTCTGTCATTTTTGGTGTATCGGCACCAATGGCATTTGCGGAACTGGTAACAATTCCCAATACCAATGCAATTATGGATATTTTTTTCATTTTATTTTCCCCTTTGGTTTTATTTTTTGATACGCAAATGAATTATAACGCTCAAATCAAATCAAATATCCAGGAATGAAAGCCCCGCCCTCTATTGCCGTCATCCCGGCGTATCGGACCCCGCAAAATTGGTAAATTTTGTGGGTGATCTCAGGCCGGGCTCCATTGAAAAAAATTATAATTATACGTCTGCATTGCTGTGGCCCCCGTTCTATAACGGGGTGACGGTGGATACAAAAAAATCCCCATTTGGGGATGATAAATTTTATTTCACAATATGAACATCCATCTGCGGGAACGGGAAAGAAATTTTTTTCCGCGGTAATTCATTATAAATTTGTTCTAAAACATCTGCAGCGGTTGGCGCCAAATCTGGATATTTTGCCCAAAAACGCACCGTTAAAACAACCGCATTGTCACCCAAATCTGCGACAAATACAACCGGTTCCGGTGTTTGTGCAATGCGTTTATCCTGTGCCAATATTTCCAATATTGCCCGTCGTGCCACGGAAATACGTGTCCCATATGAAACCCCAACCGTCAAATCTGTACGACGTAACGCCCCACCCGATAAATTGGTAATTTCACCATTGGCCAATGCCCCATTTGGCAAAAATATTACCTGATTATCAAATGTACGTAATTCCGTTGTAAAAATCATTATCTTTTTTACAACACCCGTTTTACCTGTTGCGGTTTGAATTGTATCACCAACCCGAAACGGTTTTAAAAATAAAATAATTATACCGCCCGCAAAATTTTGCATTGTTCCCGATAACGCCATACCAACCGCCAATGCACCGGCACCAAAAACCGCCACCAATGATGTCATTTGAACACCAACTGTTGTTAATGCAATAACTATAACCAATATACGCAAAACAATGCTAACAAATGAATTAATAAATGATTGCAGTGATGCATCCAATTTTCGGTATTCCATTCCACGCTTTAATGCCCGTGTAACACGTCCCGCCAACCATAAACCAATAACCAGTATTAAAACCGCTGCAATCAATTTCATTCCCATTTGAACGCCCCAGTTAACCAACGACGTTATTAATGTTTTGAAATTGATTCCATCCATAAATGCAACTGTGTCTGTCATAATTTATTTCCCCACGATTTACATTGGAATATCTTCACATTTTTCATATGGTTCGGATTCTTCACATGATAACGATTTTTTTGCCCCGATTCCTAAAAATCCTTTTTTACTGACCGAATTACATTTTTTTGTAATCGTCGATGTACAATAATGGCATACACGTGTTTCACGATTAAACAGCGACCACATTTCACGTGTTCCACCCGGAATTTCCATTTTTACCCTATCTGATGCCAACGAAGATAGTGCGTTACTAACTGTTGCGGTTATATTAGATACCCCCAATGTTCCAACCGCTGCGATACCTGCCCCCTTCTTTTCTGCAACATTACCATCGTTTGCTGATGTTGAATCCAAAGATGCACCTTTGAACGTTGTTGTTGATTTTCCCGCAACAGATGCCAAAAATTCATCTGTTAATCCGGCACCAACGTCATACGAAATTGCATACGGTGGCATTAACGGTGTTGATGTATTTGTACTGCCCGCCATTTGACCGTTGTTATGTGGCAACATTTGACATATGTATTGTGCCATATCCGCAGACGCATTTTTTGTTGCATCGGCGATTTCTTTGTTTAATTTTTCATTATAATTCGTTTGTGCCTGACGCAGGGCCGCCATTGCAATTTGCATTTTTACCTGTGTCAATAAATTCGGGAAACGTGCGGTTGTTTTTTGTCCCTGTTTACCGGTAATTTGTGATAAATCACGTCCATTAATACAATATTGTATTTCTGGATCCTGTTCAATCATTTCAATTGTTCGATTTATGGTCCCGGAAATATTATTCAATTCTTCTTCGATGGCTGCAATTATGCCGTTTTTGTTCGGAACCTTGGCATTTTTTTCATTAACAACCGATATATAATCCGCCACACCCAATTGTCCCGGTGCCAAAACAGTACCACCATCTGTCATTATACCCGATGCATCACCCATTTTTATACTGCCGAATGAAATCATACCGGTTACACGATATACATTGCCATCTTTTTGTGAACGTAATGAATTTGTTCCAATGATATCATCGGCCGCAAATTTATTACAATCGGTTGTGCTGCCACAAACCTCCATCATCTTTTTTTCTGCCAATTCCTGACAATTATCCAATGCAGCGTTATCAATATTTAAATATAATCCCATCAACATTGAATCTAAATCAGTCATGGCAAATTTTGGATTATTCGCCTTGCATACAACCAAACTGTCAATTGGGCAAATATCATGTATATATTGGTAATCCATACCAATGCAATTTATAAAATCTTTGCCACAACGATCTTCGGCGGTAAAACATTCTTTGACTTCTGCGGTACAGGCATCAACACGCATTGCCGCCAATTTATCTGTTACATATCCCCAAATCAACGGTTCCATACGTTCACAGGGGTCAATTTCATTTTTACAAAAACTGCGTGCCATATCTGGGCGTGATAAACACGCATCCATTGTTGCGGTACCCTTGCCTACAATATCATCCTTGCATGCCTTTTGTATACAATTTGAAATATTCCCCAAACATGATTGACGAAATTTAGATTCTTGTTGCGTTTCCGCCAATTTAATCGTTGGTGCGGATTCACGTAAAAATGCCGGCCATACCAAATTACGCACGGATACACATTGATCCAAAACACGTTCGCACATTGGACGTTTTGCATCCAAAATTTCCATTGTTGATGCGGTTATGTCATATTTATCAACTGTACCGACCGTGGTTCCTGCGGTACTGACGGTGTTTTTATTTTGCATATTTTCCGATGCAATTGTTGAAACACAGTTTTCCCATCCCGTACCACATGCATCTGGTGTTTGCATACATTTTTTAAATTCAATCATACATTGACCTAAATCATATTTATCAGCGGTCTCTAAATTTTCTTTGTGTGCAGCCCGAACATCGGATTCAGCCTTGGCCAATTCTTGTTTCGCAGACGCTTTTTTTGTTGCCAATGCATTTTCCCACCCCTTGCAATCTGATGTTATTTGACGTGAATACACCTGACGTAAAAACGTAATATCTTTTTCGCATTTGGCTGGAACCTGGGCCTCACACAATTTCATTGATGCTGAATACAATGCCGCACCAGTTTTATCACCAATTGTATCTATTTCTTCTTCGATTTCATCATCTTCATCAAATGTATTAGCCCACAATGATAAATCAACACCTTTTTTTGATTTTTTATCCGCCTGGGCGGCTTCATCTACCTTTAAAACATTTCCATTTTCGTCATATTTACGTTCACCATTAAATATGATATCCGCCTTGGCACCGGCTTTTACCTTTTCAACCTCTATGGTGCTGATACGATTGGCCTCTTCTAATATAGACTGAATTTCTGTCATTTCTTTTTCTAATCTGACACTATCGTCACTGCATGAACAACTGCCACCATTGGAATTATCTGTAATACAAAATTGATCCATACAACTGTAATATGCATCATAACATTCTGCATCATACAATCCCTTGGCCTCTACCCGTGTACGAACAGTTGTTCCATTTTGAATTGCCGATTGTTTTCCTGCTGTTTTTTTTGCGGCGGCGTACAAATCACCGGTCATAGTCAAAGCAACCATAATCGCAATAAATTTTCCAACGTTTTTTATATTCATTTATTCTCTCCCATAAAAAACAACGTTTTTACATATTGATATCTTCACAAGATTCTATTTCCTGACAAAATTCTTGCTTACCAGCGGCACTGCGCCCCGCAAATAAACCACCAACGGCACCAACAACACCACCAATCGCAGTTCCCCACCCCGGCATAACCATTGTTCCCGCCGATGCACCAGCGGCCGCACCACCGGCCAAACCTTTTAACCCAGCGGTTGCCTTGGATTCACCACCGGTTTCACAAACCTGTTGCATACGGCATACATGGCAATTTCGTAAACTGGGTTCAAACGATGCACTGCGTATATAACTGTAATTTTTTGATGATTTATCCGGTGTTTCTGGTGCATACGTTGTTTCACAATTTTTTCTGGCGGCATCAACATCTTGATTTCGCGATAATTCCGCAATTTTGGATTCCAATTCACGCATTGCACGATTTTCTGCACTGATTTGTGCAACCAATTTTGCACTGTTAAATACATTTGAACCTAAACTTTTACGTCCCGACGGTTTTTTTGCATCCGAACACGCGGCAACTGTTTGGTCTTTTTCAAATTGTACAAAGAAATCGTCCACGGCCTTTTGTACATTATCACGTACCGTTGTCCGCAATTGAACCATATCTTGTTCCGTTTCAGGCACACTGTCCAATCCAACTATTTTATCATCCAACGGCAAACAAGACATATCTGTTCCACAAACCTTGCCCAATTCTTGGCCAAAATAGTTTACACATCCCTGTAACATCTGGTAATCCATTTGTAATAATACAGCCTGAACAATTATGCTAAACTGAGTGGCATTTTTACATGATGGATACATTCCCTGTGGGCACAATGCCGCGATTTCTGTTGGCTTTTTTCCCAAACATTCCGGACCATTAAAGTTTTCACCGCATTTATCACGTAAACATTTATCTATGTCATTTTGACAAAATTGTGTTTGCAAATATCCCAATTTATCGCCGACCGTTTCTTTAATTCCGGGAATCATTTCTTCACATTCGTCAATTACCGGACAAACCCCGGCTGCAACATTAACATCGGTTAAACATGCCGGATTCGTTCCCGTACTGCACCCATCTTCTAAACAAACCTGAATACGTGCAAAACACGTTTTACGTCTGTTTTGATCGGCGTATTTTGCCGCCTCTTCTAAAATAGATACCGATTCGGCATCCCAATCTTTTAAAACCTTACTACGAACCGCCATACATTGATCCAAAACATTTTCACACGCATTTGCACGACGGCCCAGTAAATCTTTGTCCAAACAATTTTCAAAATTTGCACCACAACCGCCCTTGTCTGCAATACACGAACGATATGCCAACAAACATTCACCCGCATTATATTTATTTGTTGTATCCATCATTTCCAAACGTGCCTTGCGAACGGCGGCCTCTGCCGTGCGTTTATTGGATGTCGCATTTGTTTTCTGTTCGGCCAAATATGAACTAAACGCCTTACAATCGGCAACGATTTGACGTGAATACAGCATTTCTTCCATTTCCGCACTGCTTCCACATGCATTTAATTTGGCACTGCAATATTCAGACGCCATAGAATATAACGCGTCACCAATATCTGTATCTTCTGCTAAATCATCACTTTCGTCATCACCACTATTTAACCAATCAGCAAAATTTATACCCGACATATTTTTTTGTGCCTGTGCACTGGTCCCAAAAATCAAATTTGCCTTGGCCCCCAATTTTTCACGTTCAACACCTTCGGTATATAACTTGTCAGCCTCTTCCTGTATCTTTTGAATTTCCAAAATCAAACTTTTTGATCTGTTTATATTATCACTGCATGCACAGCGCATTCCCTCAGATTCATCCAACAAGCAAAATTCATCCATGCATTCACGGTATGAATCACGGCAATTTTCATTTGTCACAGTTTCATTTTTTAAACCTTCCATCGAATCGGTATTTGGGCTTTCTGCCACATCCGTCACTTCATTTACGACAACCGCATTAACAGCCACGTCCGTTTTTTCCATGGAATTACCGCTAACCCGTGTATTTGGTTGGGTTGGTGCAACGATACGTGTTCCCGCCTGTGACGTGCGTACCCCCGCCATTCCAATGCGTGCATTTGTCGCATCACGCCCCGTCACAGCACCAACAACACATGGTGTTAAAAACATTAAAACTGCGAAAATCCCGGTTTTCATAATGATTATCCCCCCAACGCACAATACATATTATTCTTGATTTTATCAAAAGACCGCAATAAACGCAAACAAATAAAAATATCCTTGCATTTATTTGTATGCACTGTATTATGTGGCATACAGTATTTTTTGTAATAAAAAACCAAGGGAATAAAAAAATATGGCCAAAGATGATGTTATCGTATTCAGCGGTGTTGTCGAAGATAAATTACCAAATACAATGTTTCGTGTAAAATTGGAAAATGGACACGATATATTGGCGACAGTATGCGGTAAAATGCGTAAATTGCGTATTTGGGTTAATGTTGGTGAAAAGGTACGTGTTGAAATGACCCCATACGATCTGGACAAGGGTCGCATTACATTTGTTGAACGCAATCGTCCAACGACTGAAAACGCCTAAGATATATCCCCCATGTGGGGATTTTTTTATATAAATACTGCTTGATATAAAATTCCAAATTTTGCTATGATTCAAAATACAGGGATGAAAAGGTTTCTAATATTTTTTATTATGACCATCATATGGTGCGGAAATTCCGCATCGGATGTTCGTATTGCATCCGCCAATTCACGCAGTGCCAAAACAGCATTAACCAACAACCGCGGCACATCAAATACATCACAAAAAAACGTAAATACACAACGTTCTGCGGCCGGCGTAAAAAAGACATCTGACCGTTCAACGGAAAATGCAAATATTTCAAATCGTTCGGGAACAACACGGACAACATCTGTTTCCGCCAGAACGGCAACACAAAAAAACACGCGAAATATTTCTGTAACCACAACAGGTGGGGTCACTGTATCACGTTCTGCCAAGGCTACCCCTAAAACAACCGCACGTTCTGTGGCACGTGCAGCATCAATTACCACAACACAAAATGAAACATTTGGTAATGGTGTGTACAATTCATGTCGTGATGCATATTTTACATGCATGGATCAATTTTGTGCAAATCAGGATGATTCATATCGCCGATGTGTATGTTCATCCAGATTGGATGAAATAAAACAACGTGAACGTGCACTGGGCGATACCGCCGATTCATTGCAAAATTTTTCCGATTTAAATATTGACGTCATTAATAAAACCAGTAATGAGGTCAAAGCAATGATTTCTGCCACCGTTGGTGAACAGACCGCTGCCAACACCAATGACACATCAAATTCTGCAAAGACACTGGCGGGAATCAGTGACGTTTTAACGAAATCAAAATCCAAATCATTATCAACAAACGGATCATTAGATATTGCCGGTGATATAAATGCAATATGGGCAACCACAGATTTGGCGGGGGGCCAAACAATTGCCAATTTAACAGGTGAATCATTATATAACGCTGTTCATGCCCAATGTGTTGATATGGTTGGTTCGGCATGTGAATCTGCATCGACATTAAATATGGTTGTATCTGCATATGGCATGTATATTGAAAATGATTGTGCAGCATTATTGGGTGCGTTGGACCAGAAAAAAAATGCAGCCGACAAATCAATACGTCAAACCGAACGTGAAATGCAAATCGCACGTCTGGAAAATTATGATGCACATAATTCAACATCAATTAATGATTGTGTTGCCTTGGTCCGTCAGGATTTAACGATGGATACGGCATGTGGTCCCGATTACATACATTGTTTAGATATGACCGGATTATATTTAAATAAAACAACGGGCGAACCAATATATTCAGCAAATTTTTATCGTTTAAATGGTTCGATATCATTAGATGGTGATGTTATAAAAAATAATACAAATACGTTATTGGTTAATGAATTAAATCGTATGCGTTCGTATGCGACCCAACACCTAAATACATGTTCCGATTTGGCGGACGATGTATGGAATGAATTTTTACGCCAGGCCATATCTGAAATATATCAGGGGCAACAGGATCGAATCCGTACCGTTCGTAACGAATGTTTATCAGTGGTCAGTACCTGTTATGATGAACAAGCAAAATCGTTGAAAGATTTTAGTAATATTGATGAACAATTGTTATTGGGGTCACGATTGGTTACCGCCGAAGAAATGTGTAAAACAAAATTGGAAACCTGCAGTAACCTGTATGGTAATGGTGATGATGGAATGCAATTATTGGTAACAACCATGCATAATTTAACCGATCAAAAAATCAATCAAAACTGTCTGGCAACATTGGAAACATATTTACAAAAATTATGTGCACCAGAGGCCGGCGATCATACCCATACATATCCGTGGGGCTGCCGGACATTAAACAAAGGAACGATTGCTATTAATTCTGATATCGTAATCATTCCTAAAGAAAAAACAAAATTTTATTTATCCGTTAATAACGTTCAAAAATTTGTAATTCGTGCCGTATCTGCTGTAAAAGCACTGGAAACAATCTATGCCTACCACCTTCCCTCTACTCCAATTGATGGTTCTAGATCCGATGAGTGTAAAAGTAAATTTCCAGCAAAGTGTTGTACCGATTCAGATGGAAAATATACTGATATATGCTGTTTCGATAACAAATGTAGTGATCGGAACAACCTGTTTGGAACAGAGCACCTTATCCCCATGTGCAATCAAAGCCCCGATTGGACCGATGGTATTTGGAAAGAGTGTGCTACCCCAATGGCTGATTCAGATATTCTTGCCAAAAAAACATATACAACTTCTCTTTTGGCCGCATGCCAACAATCATATAGATGTATTCCAAATGGGCTAAACAGGTATAAATATAGAGTACAATACGCATCTTATGCAATTTGTGGAACCGATGCCGAAAATGAATTAACAGAAAATGAACGACTGGCTTTGGATATACAAAGTGCTACACCTATTTTTTATTCGGATATTGATGGTAAAAGAATACTTGCTTGTCAATACCCATTAAATAAACAAATTTATTTATATAGCAATCAATCCAATAATTCTACTACTTTGTATTCTCAAGTAGAAAAATATGCGACCCAAGTTTGTATGCGTCCCGACAGTGATGCAATTTCGCCCATTGTTCAGCAAGATGTTGTTGCAGCGATGAATGCATTATCCGAACAAATGAGTAAAATTTTGCGTCAAGAATGTCAAGATATGGGCGGTGTATGGGATAACAGCGTTACACAATATACAGATGCTGTTTTTGATGTTTTTTATTCTGCAACAGCGACTGATTACAGTTGGGGTGTATGTAAATCTGCGACTGAGGCCTATTCACTTGATTAGATTTTTACTTTGTATGTGATAAAAAAATAAAAACTTCGTACTTGTTTTACACACTTGCAGGAAAATTATATTTTTGATATAATAATCGGTATGAAAAAAATAATTATACTTTCTGTATCAATACTTGCAATGCACACTGTCGCATTCGCAGCGAATGTTCCGTGGTGGGAACAGCCAACCGTTTGTAAATTGGATTCAACCAATTGTTATCAATCAATGGGTGCCGGGTATGATCGTGATGCGTGGGATAACACCAGTAATTGTCGTGGTGTAAAATTAATTTGTCCCGATGCATTAAGTGGTGCAACCGAACCAACCCCAATTGAACGCGATCAAGTTTCAAAACGTGTTAATCGTGATTTTGATGCAGATATATTAAATGGCGATTGTTTCGGTGCCAGAAAAACGACCGACAACGGTGCCAAGGCTATGTTAAATGGAACATATGTAAATGTTTGGTGCCATGGCGTTTTAACGGATGAAACAATTGAAATGCCAACCGGTGAAATTGCAACGGGGCGTCAACCAACATGTGAATCATTGGCAGCCAATGGATATGTTGCCGTATTGGACAATCGCTGTTATGGGAAACAATATGCAATTGATGAATACCGGATTGAATGCGGGACATCGTTGGTGGCGAAACGCGTTGTAAAATTAAATGGTGCGGAATTTAATAATCGTTCCACAAGTGCACCCGCCGATCAAACGGCCGCCAACAAAATTTTTGATGTGATGGAGGCTGCGGCCCGTGTCGCCCGTGCCGATAAATTCGGTGGAAAATAAATTCACAATTAATAAAATTTATGGGGGCGAATACCGCCCCCAATTTTTTTATTTCTTTGTTTTTTATTCAATATTCACCTTTCCGCAAAAACATACCACAGCCCTCCATATCGTCATACCGACACAGGTCGGTATCCATTAAAAAGAATCATTATTCTGTATGGTTCCCGTTCTTCAACGGGATGACGCTGGATGTATGTCTGCGACGCAATGGATCCCAGCCTTCGCCGGGATGACGGGGGGGGATGAAAGCCCCGTAAATGGGATGACGATATTTTTGTGGTTATGATGTCCAGATTATAGGGATAACATGGGAACGGCGTTATGGCCCCCAGAATTATGGGCATGACATATAAACGGTTTATTAGCCAAAATTACTGAAAATCAACATCCGTTATTATATAACAATATTCCGTCTTGACGTCATACCGACGCATGTCATCCATTGAAAAATTATAATTGTATATGGTTCCCGTTCTTCAACGGGATGACGGCAATGGAGAGTTAAATTTTTCCAGATTACATGGTTGGTTGATAGTGGTGGGTGGGACAACAAATACCATTAAAATAAAAAACAGGGGTAAATCCCCTGCCTTTTTATTTTAATGGTTATTTTAGAAACCGTGTGATTCAGCAACAGTTTCACTGATTTTGCATTCATATGAATTCCATTCACATGCTGCAGAAATCGTTTCTATTTTGCCGTTGTTGCTGTGACTGATTTGTGCATCACGGCAATCGTTACTGTTCGTTAATGTTTTACATGCTGCATTCCATTCATTTCGATTGGATACAGATGGCACAGGTTTCACGGTATCTGGCAAACGCAATGCCCATTTTACATAAAATTCTTTTAACGAATCGATTTTTTGTGATTTGCCATATTTTACGGTATCCAAATTATCACCGATATGACATGTGATATGATCACGTTCAACAAATGCACTGATGGCTGTGGCAACACCACCGGCGGCGGCACCAACCGTTGCACCAATTGCGGCATTTTTAACACGGGAACTTGTCTTTACCCCACCCTTTAAATAATCCAATGTTTCCAAAAACGCATAATTTGCCAAATCTTCTTTGATCTCCATTGCACTAACACAATCACCATTCAATGCAGTACAATATATCGCGTTATTCATATCTTGATTGGTAATTGTTTTAAAAAACGCTTTATTTTGAGTAATTTCTATTCCATTTATACCACCCAATTTTTCTTTAAGCACGCCATAACACGCCTTACCCGACAAAGCCTGTCCCCCACTTTGTTTACACAGTTTTTTTGCACATTCATTCGCGGCTGTCGCGACTGTCACGGCTGTATTATTATCATCCTGACCTTGAAAACTCGAACATTCACTCACTTTTTTTATTTCACCATATACGGTATTACAAGTATCATTGTCAACACATGACACCGACAATCCTGGAATAGTTTGTGGGCTATTTGCCTCTGCCCTTAAAGTTGGCATCAATGTATAAAAATTCACAATCTCTTCACACTGATATTCATTTAATACACCTCCATTTGTATTATTAATCGGTGTTTGTACCGCATTTAATTGTTTCAATACCCCAACACGTCCATAAATATCCGAAGTCAGTTTTTGCCGACTTTTTTCATCTTTACAATTAAAAAAGCCCACTTCATCATTTGAAAATGCGGTTGCACCCAATACACCACCGGCGATTGCACCACCACCAACGGCGGTTACGGCAACGGTACTGGTTGTATTTAACAAACCAAAACCAAACAAATCTTTGTTACATGTAAATGATTCACCGGCTGGTTTCCATGCCTCGGCCACGTCATCATTTCCCATTGCACCAAACAACCATTTATTTGTAATCAAACCTTTATCTGCACCCTTTTCTTTGTACGCGGCAACACGAACCAAACATTCACCATTTGTTGCATCCCAACGGGCATAATATCCACGATCGGCATCAACATCACCATTTTCGTTAAC
>JAZUKY010000022.1:0-3361 GCA_045643525.1 Candidatus Enterousia sp.
CACCGTGTATTGCACATGGTTTCGCGTTACAAAATGGCCCCGAACATCAGATGCAGGCGGTGCAAACGGGGGCGTGGCCATTATATCGATTTGATCCACGACGTATATCAAATGGTGAAAATCCATTGATGTTGGATTCAAATGTTGATATGCCGACACCGTTGGAAGATTTCTTGAAAACGGAATCACGTTTTGGGGCCGCACGTGCAACGAATCCTAATTTTAATAAATTAGTTGATGCCGCCAAGGAAAATAACCGTTATAAAACGCAATTAAAGAAATATATTGCACAATTTGCGGTTCAAAATGCCGTGGATAATAAAACGGACAGCGGTGAAAACAAATAAAAAACGCCCATGTGGGCGTTTTTTATTTGTTAATATTTTTATATTAAAATTCAAAACGCAATCCCATCATCAAATTGGCATAAATCATATTGTCGCCACTGAACCAATCGCGTGAACGGGTATCATCTGAATTTGATAATCCCCATTTAACCTCTGGCAAATATGCGATACGTGCACTGAAATCTAAAAAAGTATATTCTGTTATTCCGTATGACGCACCAAATGACATAATTGCTGCAACGGTATTGGACGTTTTTTCTGATTTATTAAAATGCATCAAATATGTATTTGAATCTTGTTCGCCAAAATATTGCAGTTCGGCAGATTGTGATAAATCACCATACAAATCAGATAATAACATAGTTGTTTTTGTATCGGCATATCCAACACCGAAACCAATGTATGGAATAATGGTTTTTAATGGTTTAACGTTACCTTTGAAAAAATCATAATATGCCATAACACTGACTATATCGGTGTTCATTTGTGATTGTACATCCCCACTGGCGGCGGAAATGGTATAACCACCGGTTAATTCAATATCGCCTTCGAATATTGGGGATGCGTTATATTCAACCTCGTTTATATGGTCCCAGCCCAATTCCAAACGCCATTGAGGTGTATTGGGTATTGTCCAACCGATACTGGCACCGGCGGCAAATGCGAACGAGGCCAAATCATCTGTGGCGGGCATGTCGCCAACATTTCCGGATCCCAATGGGGTGAAATAATCATTAATACATGATTGATCGTTACCACAATATTGACGTACAGCGGTTTCTGTTGCCAAATATCCATCAACGGTTTGATAATATGCGGCGGGTAATGTTCCAATTTTATTTGCGATACTGGCCATGGCAAATGATGCACCACCACGTAATGACACAACAAAACGTGTACCATCATCAGAATATGCACCGTCACCAACATAATGCCCCGAATATTGCCAATTTGCATCAGCATTTCCAATATACAAAACAGACAAAATCGGTAATAATAATTTTACATTTCTCATGATGGCAATTATATCATAAATTGCCCCCCAAAAAAACAGTTATTTATGTTTTGAATTTAAAAAATATCCCCCATTTTTAATATGGGGGATAATTAATTTTGTATACCATTTATATTTTTGCACTGTATTTGCCGCGTTGTAGGGGACGGTATGACAAAGCCTCGGTCAAATCGGGTAATTCGATATCTGGTGCACCACGTAAATCCGCAATTGTTCGGGCAATACGTCGTATACGATTATATCCACGGGCGGACAGTCCCATTTTTTCCGCCGCGGAATTTAAAAAATTGGTTAATTCATCCGACATTTTTGTCACTGCATCTAATGCCGGACCATCCAATTGTGCGTTTAATATACCCTGACGTGTAATTTGGCGGTTATGTGCGGCAATGACACGGACACGAATTTCGGTACTGGTTTCTGGTTTTGGGGTGTCGTCATATTTATTCATTTCCCACGGATTTACAGGATCAACATCAATATGTAAATCAATTCTGTCTAATAATGGACCGGATATTTTATTTTGATATGCCTCTGCGCAGCGGGGGGCACGTGAACAGGACATTGCGGCATTTCCCAAATGTCCACATGGACACGGATTCATTGCAGCAATCAATTGAAAGCGGGCGGGGTATGATGCCGTGCGACGGGCGCGTGAAATCATTATTTTCCCGGATTCCATTGGTTGACGCAAAATTTCCAAAGTTGTCCGATTAAATTCAGGTAATTCATCCAAAAATAAAACCCCATTGTGTGCCAATGATATTTCACCTGGGTGTGCATTTGAACCACCGCCCGCCAATGAAACAGGACTGGCGGTGTGATGGACACTGCGAAATGGGTGGGATGATATTAAACCACGACCATCCAATTGGCCTGCAATTGAATAAATTATGGACGTTTCCAAGATTTGTTCAGCGGTCATTTCTGGTAATATTCCAGGTAATCTTGATGCCAACATTGTTTTACCTGATCCCGGGGGACCAACCATTAATAATGCATGACCGCCAGCGGCCGCAATTTCCAACGCACGTTTGGCCGCCATCTGACCATGTACATCTGACATATCGCCACATGTTGGTATTGTCGTATAATCGGGTGTGGCAGGGTGTGGTATTTGTAACGGTTGTTTCCCATTAAAATGGTTTATTAAATCCAAAACATGGTTTGGTGCCAAAATATTGGTTTGACCGGACATTAATGCCTCTGCCCCCTGGGCACCGGGACATATAATGCCCATATTGTGTTGTTTTGCCCAAACAGCAGCGGCCAAAACACAGTCCGTTTTTACAATTGTACCATTTAAACCAATTTCACCCAAAATTAAATAATTTGATAATTTGTCCTGTGGTAATACACCCAATGCACATAATATTCCACATAATATTGGCAAATCAAAATAGGCACCGCTTTTTTCAACGTCGGCTGGGGATAAATTAACAGTTAACCTGCGGGCCGGTAATTCCATGTTCAAGGCCCCCAATGTATTACGGACACGTTCGGCGGATTCTTTGACTGCACGATCGGCCAACCCGATTATATTAAAATCCGGCTTTGCCATACCCGCAGATAGTTGAACTTGAACATCAATGCGGGTTGCATCCATACCATTAAAAATAATAGCATTCAAAGAAATCATAATTATGGCACATTATAAACTTGCACAAATTTATTTCAAGTTTTAAAATACCCACCGAAATAGATAAAGAAAGGATTACATTATGCCGTTAAAGAAAACAAATGCAGCACGTGAATGGTTTAATACAATATTTTATGGGGCATTAATTGCCATTTTGTTTCGCAGTTTTTTACTGGAACCGTTTAATATACCATCCGGTTCAATGATACCGACATTGCATGTGGGGGATCATTTATTTGTTCAAAAATGGTCTTATGGGTATTCCAGATATTCTTTTCCGTTTGGGTCATGGCGTTTGTGGAATGGTCGCTTTTGGGGTGGAAATATTAATACAGGCGACATAGTTGTATTTCGGAAACC
>JAZUKY010000023.1:0-5467 GCA_045643525.1 Candidatus Enterousia sp.
TGTATCACTGTTCAATACGTAGTTGTAAAAGCTTTACTACTTTAGGTTCTGGTGTAGCAAGTGCATCAATAACGCATAACACTAATGATGAATGTACCCCCAGTGTAGAATGCGAGTCTGGATATCATACACCAAAACCTGGGGCCAGTGATCCATATCAAGCAACTGCCAGTTGTACAGGATGTGCAGCCGGGTATTATTGCACGGGCGGGGTAGAAAAATCATGTAATGATAATTATTACAGTGGTGCTGTTGCATCAAGTTGTACCGCTTGCCCCAACACCTATCCAAAATCCGATGCAGGTGGTGGTGCGGCAAAATCAATAAATGCATGTTATTTAACATTGTCGGCTGGCTATTACGTTGCAGGTGTGAAAAACGGGCAGGTGCCCTGTAAGGCGGGTTCTTATTGCCCGGGGTGTAAGGAGACAGATTTGAAAGTAACTGGCGATGCTGGTTGGAAAAATTACATTGATAAAGGTGCAAAAAACGTAAGTGATGATACAACGGAATGCAAAACACACACAAAAATGTATTATGGTGTAAGCACTGGCGGGGACTTTAAATGTCCAGCCGGGACGTATCAGAATGCTAACAGCAGCGACAGCGACAAACATGTAAAACCAAGTTCTTGTAAAAAGTGCAAAGCGGGTGCAACCAGCCTCGCGGGCAGCACAACATCCGAACAATGTCATTTAACGGATTTAACAGAATTTTGTGATTCAAAAGGATGTTTTACATTACCGTTTTTTAAAAGTTTAAATGTATATCAACGAAAAAAAATAGAATAGGTGGGTACGAATAATCACAAAAAACAAAAGAAATGCAGTGATACCCCAGCAGTGAAAGAAATCAAAAATGCAGTGAAAGGGGTATCACTGCGTATCACTGTATGCAGTGATACAAAATTATATTTTCCTCCACCGTCATCCCGGGGTACATCGGGCCCCGCAAAATTGATAAATTTTGTGGGTAATACAAGAACGGGATCCATATACATAGTTATGATTATTCAATGGATACCGACCTGCGTCGGTATGACGACAAGAGTGAACGATACTCCAAAGCCCACGCTGTAATTCCCGTAATCTGGACTCATACCACCACGCCTATGCGTCATCCCGTTTAATCTGACTCCTACAATTTCAACCCTCTACGTTATCCCGTAATCTGGACCACACAACCTCATCCCCACCTTCATCCCTGCGGTACATCGGGCCCCGCAAAATTAACAGATATAGTATCTAATACAATAACGAGATCCATATACATAGTTATGATTATTCAATGGATACCGACCTGCGTCGGTATGATGACAAAATTCATATGTATTTTGCTATAAAATGCTTGATTTTTGTTAGAAAATAGGCTAGTATCGCCATACATGTTTGTGTTTTGCAAATGTGAAAAACACAGTCGCGGGATTTTTTCTGTCCGAAAAAAATGATATTCGGTACATACCCCGTGGCCAGGATTAATAACAGAAAAAAGGATAAAATTATGGCATTGCCAACATTTACAATGAAACAATTAATGGAATCTGGCGTTCATTTTGGACATCATACACGTCGCTGGAATCCGCTGATGACACCATATGTTTACGGGGTCAAAGATAAGATTCACATCATTAATTTGAATAAAACTGCACCATTGATGCACCGTGCATTGGTCGCGTTGGAGGCTATTGCCGCCGCAGGTGGACGTATTTTGTTCGTTGCAACAAAACATCAGGCCAAAGATATTGTCAAAGATGCCGCCGAACGTTGTGGACAATTTTATGTTAACAACCGTTGGTTGGGTGGTATGATGACAAACTGGACAACGGTTTCACAGTCAATTCGTCGTTTGAAAAAAATGGAAAACGATATTGTAAACGCTGATAAATTGGGATTGACCAAGAAAGAAGTTGGCGTAATGACCAAAGAAGTTGAAAAATTACGTGGTGTATTTGGTGGTATTTTGGATATGCATGGCACACCACAGGCAATCGTTGTTATCGATGTTCCACGTGAAGAATTGGCTGTGCGTGAGGCAAAAATTTTGGATATTCCAACAATTGCAATTTGCGATACAAATGCCAACCCAGAAAGCGTTGATTACCCAGTTCCAGGTAATGATGATGCATCACGTGCAATCCAATTGTATTGCGATTTGTTTGTTGATGCGATTTTGTCGGGTATTGAAAAACGTTTGGGCGGTGCCGCCGGTAAAAAGGCTGAATCTGAAATGGCATCTGAAAACGCTGATGAAATCGAAGCGGGCATGAAAGAAAAAGCCGCACGCCAAAAATCAAAAACATCCGAAGCACGTGCAGAACGTCGTGGTAAATTGGCCGAAAAAGCTGATAAATAATCAACACTGAAATTTTAAATAAAAAAAGTGGAGGAAAAAATGGCAGAAATAACGGCAAAATTAATTCAAACTTTGCGTGAAAAAACATCCGCGGGTATTATGGATTGTAAAAAAGCATTGGTAGAGGCAAACGGTGATATCGAAGCCGCCGCCGATTGGTTACGTCAAAAGGGTATTGTAAAGGCTGCATCAAAGGCCGGGCGTGTTGCCGCATCTGGTTTGGTAACAGTTGTAAAATGCAATAATATGGGTTGCGTTGTTGAATTGAATGCCGAAACAGATTTTGTTGCAAAAAATGATCGTTTCCAAAAATTGGTTGCAGACGTTGCCAATAAAGCGTTGGAAATGAATGGTGATTTTGATGCAACAATGAATGCAGTACGCGAAGATATTGCATCTGCAATTGCAATTATTGGTGAAAATTTGAATTTGCGTCGTATTGCACGCGTTTCAGGTGACAAAGTATTCACATATATTCATAACGCAACTGTTCCTGGTATGGGCCAGATTGGTGTTGCAGTTGCAATTAATGGTGATTCTGAAAAAATCGATGAAATCGGTGGAAAAATTGCCATGCATATTGCGGCCAGCAAACCAGAATATTTAACAATTGCAGATGTTGATCCAGATGCAGTTGAACGTGAAAAGAAAGTATTTATTGAATCTGGTGCCACCGCCGGAAAACCAGAAATGGTTGTTGAAAAAATGGTTCAGGGCCGTATTAATAAATACTATGCTGAATGCGTATTAGAAGAACAACCATTCGTTATGGATCCATCAAAAACAGTAAAACAGATTGTTGAAGAAAATGGTGGTTCATTGTCTGGTTTTGCGTACTTTGTATTGGGTGAAGGTATCGAAAAACAAGAAGATAACTTGGCCGATGAAGTTGCAAAAATGTTGGCATAACATTTTTGTACAAACCTTAAACAGGGCGGGTTTTCCCGCCTTGTTTTTTTCTGTCACTTATGCGTAATCCCAGTAATCTGGACCCCACAACCTCAAGCCCCCGTCATCCCGTTTTATTGGGCCACGCAAAATTGATAAATTTTGTGGGTAATCTCAGAACGGGATCCACTGCGTCGCAGACAGCACCAAGGCTTTTTCAATGGATACCTGCCTACGCCGGTATGACGGTCTGTGAAAGACAATAACCCCAAAGATTATGAAATATTGACTGATTTATGACACCAGCCCATGCGTGGCTACGCGTAATAATCTAAGAATATCTTTATTCCGCGGATTGCAATAAATGGAATTTTGTTATGTAATTAAATGATATACCAATTACCAAATTACTGCCGTATACATCAACATTACGTGCCTTGGCACGGCGATATTGAACATATGGTCCCATTGTAAATTCACCCCACAGATTCGTATCCATACGAACAACCGCATTTAAATCCCGTTCCAAATCGGTCGGAACATAATTAGAATACGAAAAATATTCACGATAATAACCATTTGTTGAAATCTTTACACCGTCCCGTATTTCATATTCTATACGCCATCCGGCCTCGGCACCGGTTTTACTGGTTTTATTATCCGAATATGTAAAATCGTATTCATATAATCCAACTGTATATAAACTTTTTATAACTTTATGATCAAATAATGATAAACCACCACTGGTACGAACCAAATTTTGACGGGGGGCATCAGAATTATCCATAAATTGTGTTTCGTATGCACCACGTAATGTCGGACCAAATTTTAATCCCGAAAAATTCCAACATGCCCAAGACATATCGCTGGAAAATAAAATTTTATCCGCATTTTCATCAGTCGTTTTTGGACCGTCTGTGGGTTTAATGGTTGTACGACCATATTCCATAAATAAACCGTTATCCCATTTCATTTTTGATTGTGTGTATTCCAAAACCGTGTCAAATATACCACGAACAAAATCTTGGCTGGATGCATTTAATGCCGATACCGGTGAATCTGAATATTGTTGTGAATTACGTACCGTCGTTTTTGACATTTCCATACCAATACGACGTATATTTAAATCTAGATTGGTATTATTTATACTTTGTGGGACATCGGGGGTTGGAATATTATTTGATGATACATCGGCACCAAATGCGGAACCGATAAATAATGAAATCAAAAATACCGATAATTTTTTCATTGAAGACCCCCATGTAATCTATTGAATTGTAATGTATAAAAAATCAAATAAATGTCAAGTAACAAACGTTTTGTTTTTGTAATTTACCGGCACTTGTACGTCATCCCGTTGAATAACGGGATCCATACACATTTGCGATTTTTCAATTGGTGTGCAGTAATGTTTATGACAATGAAATAAAATTAAAAAATCCCATAATTTTATGGGATTTTGTTACTTTTTTAAAACATATAAACCGGTTTCACGATTTTCATATGTCCAACCATTGCGTGATAACATATTTATAAACGCCCGTCGTGATGAAAATGGAATGGACACAGTTATTTCATTTCGACCCTGAATAGACTTTGTATTTAAATCAATATTTTCGGCACGTGCGGCATCACGCAGTTCATGCCATTGGGAAATCGGTTTGGTTAATTCAATAACAACATCAAAATTACCGACCGTTCCATTTGATTCCAATGTATTTGGAATATCATTATTATTTAACCATTTTATAACGGCATTTTGATCCAATTTCATGGTTATATTGGCGGAATACGTTGTGTTTGATTGACGTTCGTCACCAATGCCAGATGATGCAACCAAATTCATCAATGTTTCGGTATCTGATGAATCAATTGCAGTATGCAGGGCATCTGTATTGGCATATTTTGATAATGCATCAAATATGATTTGACGACGTGCCTGATTCATTGCCTGTTTTTTTGCATCCGCCGCGGTGGTACTTGTTACATTAACGTATGCGGCCCCATTCAATTCAACGGCATTGGCAGTGGTTAACATGAAACTACAATACAATGCCATAAATAATACACCAATATTTTTTTTCATATCTTAATCTTTCCAGGTTTAAAATTTTGCATTTATACCAACACGAATTCCCAACGATTTATAAAATGAATCAATTTCACCCCCCAGCGTACATGCCCATCCAGAACATTCGGATTCCAATGCCTTTATATTTATTGCCTC
>JAZUKY010000024.1:0-2342 GCA_045643525.1 Candidatus Enterousia sp.
TGAATTAATAAATATGGCGACCCAAATGGGTGTTTCGTTTTTTCAACCAATTATTACAGAATACACCGTTGCAAATCATATAAATTGGGAAAGAATGCGAAAAATTGCGATTGAGGCATCAGAACAATCAAATCGCAACAGTGTTCCACAAATTTTATCACCAATACGTTTTGTGGATTTAGATTTATCAAATATTGTGTTTGCAGATGAACGTGCATCACGTGGTGGGAATACGTCAAATGTATGTGTTAATACAAAATCTATTTTAATTGGACCGGAGGGCGGTTTTTCTGATTCTGAATTTGCTGCACTGGATGCGGCGGGGGCATGTGGTATTGGTTTGGGTAAAACGGTATTGCGTGCAGAATTGGCGGCAGCAATTGCAATTAGTAAGGTGTTGCAATAAAATGGGAATAAGAATAGCAAAATTTATTGCACAGACAGGTGTTGCATCACGACGTGCGGCCGAAGATTTAATTGTGGCTGGGCGAATTGCGGTTAATGGGATTGTTATTGATAATCCGGTATATTTTATTGATGACGGAGATATTGTTACATTGGATGGTAGGCCTTTGATAATGAACAATGTATCCAAATTATATATATTTCATAAGCCGATAAATACAATGACAACAACGTGTGACCCAAATGGACGAAAAACAATTTATGATTGTTTACCAATGCAATATCGTGGGTTAAAATATGTCGGACGATTGGATTTTAAAACGACAGGGTTGCTATTAATGACAACAGATGGTCAATTGGCACGAAAATTAACATTACCGTCATCAAAAATCCCACGTACGTATATCGCAAGTGTAGAACGCCATGCAAATTTAAATTTAGATAAGGCACGTAGTGGAATTACAGTTGATGGAATAAAATACAGACCGATGGTAATCGATGAATTGGCAAATGGGGATTTGCGTATCACGGTGACAGAGGGTAAAAAAAATGAAATTCGTATAGTTTTACGTGCATGTGGTGCCCCTGTGCGAAAATTACATAGAATTTCATTCGCAAACATAGATTTGGGAAAATTACCGGTTGGTAAAATTATTGAAGTTTCACAGAAAACAGTTGACGTACTTTTAAAATCTCTCTAATATTTCAATTATAGAATACGGAAGGGAGTTTTATTATGAAAGAAAATACCTCTAAAAAGGGGCGCGTTTCGGTAAAAAATACCAACGTTGCACCAATGTCAAAAAAATTGACCAAAGAAATGAAAGAAGTAAATCATGATGTATTGGGGGCAAAAACTGAAAAAGTAATGCCAGAATGCAAGCAATGTTTTAATTCATGGTCTTTGTCAATATACATTTATTGGTTTATAATATTATTCTTTATATCGGCAACGTTCTATATTTTAGGACGCAGTCATGGTATGATGAATCAGGCACAATCTGTATCAAATAATGTTAGCGAAGAAACATTGTTGCAGGCGTCCGATTATTATGAACGTGGAAAAACAAATTTATTGGCCAAAAATATCGCAGATGCTATTTCAGATTTAACGGCTGCAATTGAAACAGGCAGTGCAAATGTTGATGCGTATATTTTACGTGGTGAGGCATATATGCAATCTGGTGATTATGCCGCTGCATTAAATGATTTTAATATGGCCATAGAAAAAGATTCACAAAATGCCGTTGCGTATTATGATCGTGCATTGATTAATACACGTATGGAAAATTATGAAGATGCGTTAGCGGATGTTAATGCATCACTGGCTGCACAAACGGTTGCACCAAGTGAAATTTTGCAAATGCGTGATTTGTATGCAAAACGTGGTCAATTGAATTTGTGGTTAAAAAATTGGGAAGGTGCCGTTGCAGATTATACAAATTCGTTGGCGTTGCCAGATGGTATTGTTAGTCCTGATGTATATGCAGAACGTGCAGAGGCATATACTGCATTAAATAAATATAACGAAGCTGTTTTGGATTATGAATCAGCTGTACGTGTTATATCCGAACAAATTGCAGGAACGACAACATCCGAAGAACGTGAAAGATTGTCTAGCAATGCGATGGCTTATTATGAAAAATCTGCGGCATTGAATCTGAATTTGGGAAATACAGATGATGCACGTCGTGATTTGGAATCGGCGTATACAATTGCCGCCGCATTAAACGATAGTAGCAGTATGGAACGTTTGCAAAATCTGATGATAGAGATTAATGCAAACCAACAGTAATATTGCAATACATAATAAAATTCCAATCACCCCAAAAAATGGGGTGATTTTTTATTTTTTTATGTTATACTGCGCCCCGCAAAAGGGTGATTTTTATGACAAAAACTGTATATGACAAGCTAAAAAAGCAAAATGGTGAAAA
>JAZUKY010000025.1:0-7369 GCA_045643525.1 Candidatus Enterousia sp.
AAATACTTCGACATTCAACATATGGATATATTGTAAAACATTTTTTATAAAATTTAAAATTATATATTTTTATACACGATTGAAATTATTTGTTACAAATAACAAATAACTAATTGAATACAGGTCCCATTGATATCAAAAAATATTGTCTAAAAAACAATCGTGTAACCATAAAATAAACCCGTGAATTGTATAATTTGGGTATATTTTATTCATTAATTCTATATACTCGCAAACTTGTTTTTTGTATTTTTCACGAATTACGTCATTACGATTATGGTCGGTTTTATAATCTAAGATATCAATTGTTTTATTGATATGATTGACAATCATACGATCGATGCGACGACTGATAAAACAACCGTTTATTGTGCCGGCAATCGGAATCTCGGTCTGAGCGTTTTCGATAAAAAATCTAGTTAATTCAGGGTGTTTAGATAACTTTTTTGTTAAAATGTCATCGCCGGTCCAAATATTGTTATTTACGAATACGTGGCGCATTTTTTGATGAATGCTTTGTCCGATATTGATGGCGAAATTTATGCTATCTTGTTGTGATAATAAATCTTTTATAGATTGTGTCATTTTGTAATCCTTATTACATCCTGGTCGTTTTTGCCAAAAACATTCCATAATTTTGTGTGCCACGCCATATCGTTTGCGTTTATATACGGTGTGTATCCATATATATATAATTCATCGCGTGCACGTGTCATTGCCACATATAATAATCGATAATATTCTTCAATATGCTGTTGTTTTGATGTGTCGGTTGCAACTTGTTTTATTTCAGTATTATTGCTGTATTTTGTCCATATCCATACGGGTGGGTAATCATTTGTATTTACATGTTTTTGTTTGATAAATTCAAATGATGGAATAGGTAAGATTTCATCTGTTTTAGGCATATTAACGGTATCTATTAAAAATACAACCGGGGCCTCTAAACCCTTGCTGCCATGAACGGTGACAATACGAACTCCGGTCGACGCGTCCAAATCGCGTTTTATTTCGCTGTTGCCAGTAATAAAGTATTTTATAAAATTGTATAATGTTCCGGGTTGGGTTCGTTCGTATGCCAGGCATATTGTCATAAATTCTTCGATCGGGTCAATAACCTGTGTACCCAAGGCGGCAATAAAACTGGTCCTGACATCTGGGGACAGTATGTTTGAAAAAAAAGTATACGGTCCCATTATTGAGGACATTTTTATATAATTGGTCAATTTATTAAAAATATCGGTGTGTGTGTTTACCAATATATCAAATACTGTTATGTCATGTCTGTCAGACAAAGATTTTTTTAAAATTTTACTTTCTTGATTACGTTTTTTGCATATTTTATAAATATCGGCTTCGGTCAAACGGAAAAGCGGACTTTTTAATACACAACATAAACTAAAATCATCAGATTGATTTAAGCAAAAACGGATTAAATTTAATAAATCTCGGATCGCTGGAAAGTTTGGTAATACGATACGGTCACTGCCCGCAACAGGGATTTCTAATTTTTGTAATTCTTTTAATAATGGTATTGCGAACGGGTGCCGATGTTGAACCAGTATCATTATATCTTTTGGCTGGTATTTACCGGTTTTTACCAGTGTGTGTATTTTATCTGCAATGTTTTTTGTGTATGTTTGACCGGTATTTTCTTTTGAGTGGCCGGATATTAATTTATGTATTTCGACCATTCCTGGTTCTTTTTTTCTGAAACATAAATGTTGATTATTAATAAAACCAGTCGCTTCTGTGACTGCTGGTGCGGTAAAAAAACGGTCTACGGTATTTAATACGGCGGCTGTCGAACGAAAACTTTGTTTTAATGGAATCTTTTCAATTGAACGCATATTTTGGGCTATTTGAGTGGAAATTTCATCCTGACTGTGTGTGAATGCGTTTGGGTCAGCCCCCTGAAAACCGTAAATTGATTGTTTTGTATCACCCACAACGAATAACGAATGTTGTGACTCTTGAGTGTCGCCTGTCGCAAAAAAATCGCCCGTCAACATACGCAAGATATCCCATTGGATTGGGCTGGTATCTTGGGCTTCGTCAACTAAAATATGGGATAATGATATATTTAGTTGCGACAAAACCCATCCCATTGTATCGGGTTTTGAAAATAACTCTTTGGTATATAATATTAAATCTTCAAAATCTAACAAATTGCGTTGTTGTTTTATTTTACGATATTCTTTTGCAAACGCGGCTGATAAATCAAACAAGGCAATTGTATCCTCAAATATTTTACAATTATTTAAATATTGATTTATTTGGTAAACGTGTTCTTGTTCGGCAACGATAGGATCTTTTTTTGATTTAAATATATGTAAAATTTTGCCACCATCTGATTTTAAGTATGCAGATTTATATTCTTCAAAAACTATAGTTTTTTCAATAAACTGTTTGGTTAATTTAAGAATTTTTTCCATATAGTCTGCCGGCTTTTTTGATAAATTTATATCATTTTGAACAAAATCCGCTATGATTTGTAGTTCTTGGGTATCGAAATCAGTATTGATTTTAGAATGTATGTTTAAAAAATATTTAGTTGTATCAATAAAATATTCACGATATTTATCAAAATCTTTAACTTGAAAAAAATACTTGTATTGCCCGTTTAATAAATCTAGCATTGTATCTATGTAGTTTTCGGGTGCGTATTCAACAATATGTGCAAAGGCATCGCGTACACGCACATCACCGGTCGAATTTATCATTTTACGCAAAGCCTCCATTTGTAAAATATGTTGATTTGTATCAGAAACCAAGGTCCAAGATGGCGACAAATTAACCTCTAATGGAAAACGGTGTAAAATTTCTTCGCAAAAACCGTGAATTGTTTTTATTTTTAATATTTCGGGGTTATCGATGTATTTAAAAAATATTTTACGTGCATGTTCAATGTCGCTGTCGGTTACATTGGTATTGGTTGTAATCCCATTCAACAAATCGCACAATTCGTCATCCGTGGCATTTGCCCAATTACGTAAATCCCGTAAAATACGATTACGCATTTCGCCTGCCCCCGCATTTGTGTATGTTAAACACAAAATTCCAGATGTGTTACAATCCGGACTACGAAATAATATACGTAGTAATCGTTGAACCAATACCTTTGTTTTTCCGGTTCCAGCATTCGCCTGAACCCATATATTTTTGGTTGGGTCGGCTGCTGTATCTTGTTCCGGTGAAAGTGTTAATTTTTGTGTCATTTATACCCTTGCTTTCTTGTACGAATTTTAGTATATATTTTCATATTCTGCAAGGATATAACGTTTTTATACATTTTTTGGAGAGAATAAGGAAAAACAATGGATTGGGAATTTATATATTTGATAAGTACAATAACTTTTGCCGTATTGTTAACGGGAACGTTGATATCATTGTTTATTGTATCGCGACGAACACAACACGTTATGGCATCTGTTTTGGAAATTATAACAAAACCAGGTCGTGCCAAGGTTGGTGATGCGGCACGGGTTTTTCGTACAATAATGTCTGATGAGATTACTCAAATTGATTCTTTGTTTAAAAATATGTCTGAAACGTTGCAGGGGCATGTTAATGCCGCGGAAGAATTAAGAAAATCTTTGAAATTGCAAAATGAAAAATTGGTTGGTATGGCGGAAACATCTGTAAAACAATTATCTGTTATGACACAACGTTTGGATAATACCATGACAGGGTTAAATAACGTTGTTACGTCGGTTGGTTGGACGGATGCATTAAATGCAAGTGAAAGTTTTTCTAATACTATCAATACGATATTAGATAAAGTTGATGCAACCAGTCAGGATACGACCGACAGAATATCTGCATTGCATAATCAGATTGATTCGTGGATTTCGTCCAGTGATGTTTTATCACAAAATTTAAAATCTGTTTTTGATACAAATGAACAACAAATGAAGGTTTTGGTTGATCAGTCGGATGTTTTACAACATCAGATGGATTCATTGTGTCAAACGACTTTGGCGGGATTTTCAAAAATTCAAACATCCGCATCAGATTATCGAAATGTAATGGAACAAAATAACAAATTGTTAAACAATCAAATAAGCGGTATGGAAACTTCGAAACGTCAATTAGCCACCCAGGTTAATTCATTGGTTACAACATCTAACGTTGTTGGGGGACAAATTCGTTTGGCAGAATCATCAATTGGAAAACAAATTGCAAAATTGTCTGATGCGGTTCAGGCATTAATGGGTTCGGCTGATACCACTGAGGGTGCCGTTCGTAATCTAGCAACAGAATTAACAACGTTAACAAACAGATTTAATGCCGAAATTAAAGAATTTGCAACAGATGTTGTTACAGAATTAAAGAGTGTATCTGGAACGGCCAATGTTACATTGGAAAATACACGTAATGCGGCCGGTGCGTTTTCTGAATCCGTGCGTGCGATGGCAACAGGTGTGCGTGAAACATTAATTGAAATGAATGCCGCCCACACACAATTAACCGGACAATCCGAAGGGCTTATTAAAATGTCACAGGATACAACCGCACAATTACAGCCATTGTCCGAATTAATAGAACGATATTATAAGGCTTTGCCAGAATTGTCCCGTGATTCAAATGAGGTGGCACAAAATCTGGAACGAAATATAACATCGTTGAATGATAAAATTGAATTAATGAAACGCAGTGTTACGGAATCTGCAGAAACAGTCGGAGAATCAGCAGAAAAATTGGAAGATTTGGCAGGACAATCACGCCAACAAATGATAGATTTAATGTCGGATTACACCAAAGCTGTCAGCACAATGCAAACATTGAATAAACAAATGATGGTTGCACGTGCTGCCGCCCCAATGGATGCGATACGTAATGGACCAACGGTAACCTTTGGTTCGATTGCTGGTGGGGATTTTTTGAAACAATGTGAACGTATGTTTGATAAAATGCACGATCAATCACGTGATTTGACGAATGCAATGGGAACAGAAAAAATCCCCGATATTGTTTTAAAAAAATATCACTCTGGGGATAAAACCATATTTTCAAAATGGTTGGCCAAGGTTTTAACAGCGGCAGATAAAAAACAGATTAAGGCATTGTTGAAATCGGATACAGTTGTTCATTCGCAGGCAACACAATTTGTACGTGGATTTGATAAAATATTATTGGGTGCCAAATCAACAGATAATGCCGATAAATTGACGAACGATATATTGCAAACCGATTTGGGACGTATTTATATTTCATTAAAGGGAAATGTATAAATATATACCCCACCCCCAATTCAATATATAATCATTTATAAAAATTTATTTATGTATGCAAAGAATTTATCTTTATCGTTTGGAACATCTGTTATATATGATAATGCTAATTTTAATTTATTGGCCCGGGACAAGGTCGGCATAGTTGGGGTTAATGGTGCAGGTAAAACAACTTTGTTTCGTATATTGACGGGGAATATTCAACCGGATTCAGGCGTAATTGACTTTGGAGGAAAAACTGTTTCGTATCTGCCCCAACAGATAAAATTCGAAACTGGTGATATAACTGTATGGGACTTTTTATTATCCGGTCGCCCCATCAATGAATTGCAAAATAAACTACAACAATTGTATATAAAAATTGCTGACAATCCTGATGATGTTGATATTGCGAATATGATTTCAGAAACCCAAGAACGTTTGGAATATTATAATTGTTACAGTGCCGAAGACGAATTATTAGAAATAATATCAAATATGGATATTGATTCTAATATGTTGGATATGCAGTTATGTAATTTGTCGGGTGGACAAAAATCAAAGGTTGCATTTGCACGTCTATTATATTCTATGGCCGGAATTCTATTATTGGATGAGCCGACAAATCATTTGGATGTAAAAACAAAACAATGGGTTACTGAATATTTACAAAAATATAAGGGTTGTGTTTTAATAATCAGTCATGATACAGATTTTTTAAACCAAATAGTTAATAAGATATTATTAGTTGATAAGATATCTCATAAAACAATTGTATATGATGGTGATTACAATTCGTATTTAAACAAGGCCAAGACACAAAAACATGCCCGCGAAGTTCAAATTTTAGCACAAGAAAGACAAATTAAAAAATTGAGTGATTTTGTTGCACGTGCCAATGCCGCCAGTCCAACAAATCATTCAATTAAGCGCATGGGGTTGATTCGGACGGCTGTATTGGAAAAAATCACATCCAAACGAATTGAAAGGGATCGTATTTATAAAAAGGTAAAAATGGATTTGTCACCATTAACGGTTGGGGCAAAATATCCAATTTCTGTTGATGATTTATGGTTCCGATTCCCAGAGCAACGTTTGTTGTATCGTAAATTATCATTTTGTATTACGGGTGGTGAACGTTTTTTAATTGTTGGGGAAAACGGTGTGGGAAAAACAACATTGTTAAAATTGATAATGGGATTACATACACCGGACCGTGGCATGATTAAAATAAATCCTAAAACAGATATTGCGTATTATGCCCAAGAATTAGAATTATTGGATAAAAGCAAAAGTGTTTTGGAAAACGTGACCTCGGACGATTATACAGAATTGCAATTGCGTGCGGGATATACGTTTGCGGGATTTTATGATGCAAATGGTACGCAGTATTACACGGCCGATGGTGCCAGTGCACATGAATGGGATAAAATAGATACAGAACCTGTGTTATACGCCCATTGGACCGAATGTGGCAGTGGTAATTACTGTAATGGCAGTGCATTCAATGCAACACAGAAATGTAATACAAACTATCCATCAACAGATACAAATACCGCCAGTGCAGCAAGTGATTGTTACACAACGTGCAGTGCGGGTACCCGTGTTGCAAGTGCAAACAATGCCTGCACCACCCCAAGTGGTAATTGGTATACATTAAAAGCACACAAGGTGTATTATGGATCAACCAGTAAATCTGAAACCGATTATACCACCTGTCCAAGTGTATATAGTATCAATGGTACAAAAGCCGCAGATCACGATGCAAAATCGGATTGTCAGATAACATGTTCTGCGGGAACCCAGGTTGCGACCGAAGATAAAACATGTACAACACCACAGGGGAACAATTGGTATACGGGCAGTCATACGGTTGCGGCTGGTAATACATCCGATACGAAAGTAAAGAATTGTGTAACAGGATACACGACCAATAATACGGCATTATCAACAGATCATGATGAAGAAGCGGATTGTCAGATAACATGTTCTGCGGGCCAGTATATTGCCACAGCAAATAAAACATGTGAGACATGTCCGGCGGGCTATTATTGTGAGGGTATAACGATTACCCAAGGTAACAAAGGTGGTGAAACCCAGTGTCCAGTGGACTATCGTGATGGTGATGCGGGTATATCATCCCAAAACATGTGTCG
>JAZUKY010000026.1:0-5980 GCA_045643525.1 Candidatus Enterousia sp.
CAACGGGTTGCGTAATGTCAGAAATCCCCGAAGAAAAACCAGCCGCCGCAATGCCGGCCGGTATGCCTGGGATGATGTAAAAAAAAACAATAAAAACAACGCCCACATTTTGGGCGTTGTTTTTATTTGACTGTGGCCAACAGGAAATATATCATAAACCATATAAGAAATATGGGGTTTTAATATGATTACAATTTTATTATTTATCGCGTTATGGATTTGTACAGCCAAAGACATAAAGTATGCACCACATTTGACATACATTTTTTTATTATTTACCGCCATTAATACGATATTCCATATTGAATATCAATATTTGTTACCGGTATGTTGTTTATTTGCAATTACAGCAATATATGCATTGTTACGCCCATGGCCAGAATATCATTTAAACAAAAAACGAACATGGAAAAAACGGTGGGTAAAAAATCCACGTGAAGTTATTGCATACAGACTGTTTGTGTGGATTTTTATGTTGTTACCCCTGCCCTGGTTGTCGTGGTTGGGTGGCAAAGCGTTGGAAACGTTTGGACCATTAGTAAAAAAACGCCAGCGGGTCATAGAAAATAATTTATCGGCCGTATTGCCAGAATATAACAATAAAAAGTTTATTAAACAAATATGGAATACCTGGGGGCGTGCATTTGTTGAAGGATTAAAATATAATAAATATTTTAATCTAAGAGACAAATATATAACCGTGAAAAATTGGGAACTGGCGTTACAGCATAAACAATACATATTGGCAATGCCACATATGGCGGGTATGGAATTTATGGCAATACCATTTGCAGCAAACAACATGCCCATCGCAGTAACATATAAATTTCCATCAAATCCATTATCAAACAATATTTTATTGTCCAGTTACGGATTGAATGTTGCAAAAAATCTGTATTTTGTCCCCGTTGGAAATGCAATGCCAATGGTGCGAGCATTACGTAATGGCGACATATTAAATATCAATTTAGACCAACGCATTCATGGTGCCGAATACATTGATTTTATGGGGGTCCCTGCCCGTACATCAACCGGCAGTGCCCAATTGGCCCGTAAATTTAATTTGCCAATTTTGGTGGGACATGTTTGCCGTACACATGGTGCCCACCATGCAGTTGTTTTTGACGAAATTATTATACCAGACAATACAGGTAATAACGTTGCAGATGAAATAAACACAACAAAACGTATAAATGCGGCATTTGGACGGGCGATTGCCGCATCACCGGCCGATTATCTTTGGATGCATCAACGTTGGTCATAAACAAAAAATTCCCATTATCTGGGAATTTTTTATATCAATTCGTCCAACATGATAATACATTAGTAAATGAAGAAACACCCCAAATTGGGGTGTTTCTTTGTAAACAAAAATTAAAGGTATAAACTGTATATCTTAGAAACCAAAAACCATTCTTTGTTTAGACTGGCGTTTCTTTTCGTTACGAACAGCTTCTTCTTTCAAACGTTTACGTTTTGTTGTTGGTTTTTCAAAACGTTGACGTTCCTTCATTTCGCGATACAGGCCTTCTTTTTGTGATTTACGTTTTGCAACGCGTAATGCCTGTTCAACATTGTTGTCACGAACCAGAACTTTAACCATCGGTTAATTCACCCCCTTTGGCGATTTTCGTGTTTTTTATTTTGGTGGAGCCAATCAGACTCGAACTGACGACCCCCTGCTTGCAAAGCAGGTGCTCTACCAACTGAGCTATGACCCCAAAACTCTGCGTATTGCCAGATGATTTTATATATTTTGATTTGATATGTCAACAAAAAATATAAAATTTTATAAATTTTTTAATAATTATTTTTGCTGGACAGTAAAAACGGCATTTTCTATAATGCACACACTATGTTAAAAAGAATAAAAAAATTGATAAAAGGTGATGCGTCAAATCAACGCATTAAATGGTCGTTATATATTCGTATATGGCGTGAAATTGGTATTCCACAATGGAAATGGTTGGTTGCGGGTGTAATTTTTACAATTGCAACGGCCAGTGCCGAAGGATATGCAATAAATTTGGTTCGATTGGTTGTAGACAATGCGTTTATTGCAAAAAACATGTCATCAATTTATTTTTTGGGATTGCAAATTGTTGCGGCATATGGTGTTAAGGGAATCACCACATATGCAAAGGCATTAACAATGTCCAAGGCGGGATTATTAGCCGCGGCACGTTTGCAAACAAAAATATATAACCATATGGTACGTATGAACATTTCACGTTTTTATGGTGATGGTTTTGGTAAAAATTTAAATTATTTTACAGTGCAATCTGGTGCGGTTTTAACGTTGGTAACAGATTCCATAATTGCGACAGTACAACAGATTGTAACATTGATGATATCATTGGGGTTGATGTTATATTTCGCACCACAATTGTGTGTTGTTTTAATATTTTTGGTTCCCGCAATCATTATTCCAATGGCGTTGATTATGCGTCGTCGTCGTAAATTATCACGTAAATCGTTTGTTATTGCAAATGATGTGGCACAACATTTAAATCAAACATTGCGTGGAATAAAAACAATTCAGGCATTTGCCACGGAGGATACAGAAACACAAAAATTTCAATCTGTGTTAAAGTCATCGATGCGTAATTCATATAAAACAACGCAGGCGGCGGCATTACAAAGTCCGCTGTTGGAAACGTTTATTTCCGTTGGGTTGTGTTTGGCATTGATTATGGGGGGGCATTTTATTGTAACCGGCCAAATAACCACGGGGGATTTTACAGGATTTTTGTTGGCATTAACCGCGGCATATAAACCCGCCAAAAGAATTTCCAGTACCGGCAACACCATTCAACATGGGTTGTTAGCCGCAGAAATATTATTTGATTTCTTGGACAGTAAACCAGATATTCAAAACACAAAAAATGCCAAAGAATTAACAGGTACGGCTATGGCGATTGATTTCAAAAATGTATTTTTTGAATATAATAAAGGTGAACCTGTATTAAAAGATATAAAACTGAGTGTTCCAGCCGGTACAGTTTGTGCATTAGTTGGACAATCTGGGGGCGGAAAAACAACAATGTTTAATTTATTAGAACGTTTTTATGATCCACAAAAAGGTTCGATAGAAATTAATGGAAAAAATATAAAAAAATATACATTGGAATCCATACGCAAAAATATTGCAGAGGTTTCACAGGATGTATTTTTGTTCAATGGTTCCATTGAAGACAACATTAAGTACGGTTGTCCCGATGCCACCGATGACCAAGTTCGTGATGCAGCACGTGCAGCAAACGCTCATGATTTTATAATGTCTTTTCCACAACAATATAAATCCAATGTCGGTGAAGCGGGTTCTTTGTTATCGGGGGGGCAAAAACAACGTATCGCAATTGCCAGGGCAATTCTGAAAAACGCCCCTATTTTATTATTGGATGAGGCAACATCCGCATTAGATACACAAAGTGAACGTTTAATACAAGGTGCATTGAAAGATTTAATGAAAGGTCGCACAACATTTGTTATCGCCCATCGTTTATCTACGATTTTAGATGCGGATATAATATGCGTTATCAAAGATGGTCAAATAATAGAACACGGTACAGATGCACAATTATGTAAATTAAATGGTGAATATAAAAGATTACGCGACATACAGTTTCAATCACCATTAAATACAACAAAAAATGTGAAACGAAAAAAGTAAAACAAATAAAAAAGCGGTGAAAATATCACCGTTTTTTTTTTATACATAATAACGACGTAATTTTGCGTATTCTGAATACATATAAATATCGGTCACACCGTAAAATATCATCATTATTGATAAATAATATGCAATCACAACAGTTACAGTTGATGGATATTTAATTAATAAAATTGCAATTGATGTCAAAAATAATGAAATAATAAAATTAAACCTATAATGTCCGAATTTTGCACGCATCATATTTATTGAAAAAATAACCATTCGTAGCCCTTTGAATAAGAACAATATACAAAAAATATAAAACAGCCCAACCAAACTTCCAACTGGATAAATACAAAATAATACCCCCAACACTATATTTAACAATCCAAAAAATACGTCAAAAATCCCACCAAAAATACTGCGTGATGAAAAAAAACCGATAATTGTACGATACATACCAAATAAAAACAATCCTATGCCAACAATTGCAGTCAATGCGGTCATAACCCAAATTGGTCGTAATAATATTAAAATTCCACCTGATATAAACAACAAACCTTCGCAAACAATTATTGGTGCACTGTGTTGATATAATCGTTGAACCCGATTGGCAATCGCATCATTGTTTTGGTATGTTTGCAACACTGAATTTATATAAATTTCATTTGTATTCATATTATTGCCATATTTTATAAAAATTATAGTGAAAAAAAATTAATAAAACATTTGGGACATTTTCCCAATTGTTTGTTTATAATTTGTAACACAAAAAAATCCCACCAATGTGGGATTTTTTCTTCAAAGATTTTATTCGGCTAAGATTTCAATTCCGGGTAATATGCGCCCTTCGATAAATTCTAAAAATGCACCACCACCGGTTGATACATATGTAATATCGTCTTTGACGCCACATGCGGTTAATGCCGCAACAGTATCACCACCGCCAACAATGCTGGTTAATTCACCCGCACGTGTACGTTGTGCAATCGCATTTGCAATTGCAAATGATCCATATGACCAGGTTGGCATCCATTCTGCCATACCAATGGTTCCATTCCAAATCACCGTCGATACAGAATTTATTACATCAATATTACGTTTCACAGTCTGCACACCTGCATCAATGATAATATCATCATCTTCGATTTCATTAAATGTTTTATTTGTTCGAACGGCTGTTGGTAAAAATTCTTTGGCAACACCTTTGTCCAAAGGTAGTAAAACCTCGCAATTATTATCTTTGGCATATTGTAAAATTTCCAATGCTGTATCACGTTGGTCGGCCTCATACAAAGAATTACCAACCCGTTCACCAATCGCATAATTAAATGTTGTTCCCAATGCCCCACCAATAATTAATTTATCGGATAATTTTGCCAATGCCTTCAACACACCAATTTTTGTAGAAACCTTGCTGCCGGCGACAATGGATAATAATGGACGTTGTGGTTTTTCCATAACATTGAACAGATTTTCAATTTCTGATGCCAACAATTTACCAGCATACGATGGCAATATTTGTGCGACACCAACCGTACTGGCATGTGCACGATGTGATACAGCAAATGCATCATTTACAAAAATATCAAAACCGGCTGCCAATTTTGCGGCAAATTCAGAATCGTTGGCCTCTTCCCCGGGGTAAAAACGAACATTTTCCAATAATACAACATCACCGTCATGCATATTTGCCATAAAATCACGTGACAGACAATCTGGAATTAATTCGATATTCATATATTCTGCAACCTGAGCTAATGAATATTTCATATCACGTGTCCCCTTTGGACGTCCCAAATGCGCACATATTGCAACACGTGCCCCGGCCGCACGCAATGCGTTAATTGTTGGCATACTTTGTTCAATACGAAATGCATCTGTGATAACACCATCAACAATTTGAACATTAAAATCATCACGTAACAAAACATATTTGCCACGCAAATCTAAATTATCTATGGTACGTAATTTCATTTTTTCATCCTTTCTTGTACGGGTTTATAACTGGTTCTATAATGTTCGTTTATACCATATTTTTGTATTGCTTGCAAGTGTTGTTGTGTTGGGTATCCTGCGTTTTTATCCCAACAATATTCTGGAAACATATTTGCCAAATCGGTCATAATCGCATCACGCGTTTCCTTTGCAATAATAGATGCAGCCGCAATAGATATTGATTTTGCATCACCTTTGACAACAGGCATTCCAGATAAATTTTTAGGCATACGATTACCATCAATTAAACAAAAATCTGGTTTTACTTGTAATGCAGAAACAGCCCTTTCCTTCGCCAACATAGAAGCCCATAAAATATTCATATCA
>JAZUKY010000027.1:0-13649 GCA_045643525.1 Candidatus Enterousia sp.
GGTTATTTCCCACAATGGTCGTCGGTATTCTGTAACGTCAATTACAAAGGTAAAACCGGGTAAGAGTGGTGCATTTGTTCAGGCTGATTTGCGTGATATCGATTCTGGAAACAAAGGTGGGGATCGTTGGCGTGCCGAAGATAAAGTTGAAAAATTGATGGTCGAAGATTTTGATTGTCAGTATTTGTATACAGACAGCACAGATGCGTTCTTTATGAATTTGTCGGATTATGAACAGTTTACAATGCCGGTTGATTCATTGGGCGAACAGATGAAATTTTTGGCACCAGAAATGATGGTAAAGGCCAATTTCGTAGAAGGTAAACCAGTATCAATTTCTTTGCCTAAAACTGTTATTGCAGTTGTTGAAGAAACAGAACCTGCTTTAAAGGGACAGACTGCATCAACCAGTGGTGGTAAACCCGCCATTTTGGACAATGGTGTTCGTGTTCAGGTTCCATTGTTTGTTGAACAGGGTGAAAAAATTGTGGTTAACACAGAAACATTGGAATATGTTGAACGTGCAAAATAATTGTGCGTGTTAATTGTAAAAAAACGGGGGTGGCCCCGTTTTTTTTATAATTTATTATTTGATCCCATGATGTTATTTATTTCATTAATGCAATTTTCTTTGATTAAATTTATTGCGTTTCCCAAAAAATCACGTGGATTAAATTTTGTTGGGTTTTCTGCAAAATATTTACGAATTGCGGCGGTAAATGCCAAACGTGAATCACTGTCTACGTTAATTTTGCAAATGTTCATTTCTGTTGCGTGGCGTAATTGGTTTATGGCAATACCACGGGCACCATTGATGTTACCGCCAAATGTGTTTATTGTTTCAACCAAATGTTGTGGAATACTGGATGCACCGTGTAATACCAATGGAAAAGATGGTAATTGTTTGGCAACTGCGTCTAATATATCAAAACGTAATGTTTCATCATCTGATTTACGTTTGTATGCACCGTGGCTGGTGCCGATTGCAATTGCCAATGAATCGATACCGGTTGCATTTACAAATTTAATAACATCATCTGGATTGGTATAACTGGATTCTGTACCAAATGTTGTTTCATCTTCGATTCCGGCCAAAGTTCCCAATTCCGCTTCGACAGAAACGTTGTATTGGTGTGCGTATTCAACAACTTGTTTTGTTAATTCTATATTTTGTTCAAATGGTAATTTGCTGGCATCTATCATGACTGATGAAAAACCCAAGTCAATAGCATTTTTACATGCGTCAAAATTTGAACCGTGGTCCAAATGTAACGCTACACCACGTTCTGGGGTTAAACGTAAACCAGAAATCATTCCCATTAACATGTTTGGTGACATATATTTTAATGCGGATTCTGATACCGCCAATATAACGGGACTGGCGGTGTCACGTACCGCTGCCATTATTGCATTCAGTGTTTCCATATTGTAAAAATTAAATGCAGGAATTGCATATTTTCCGTGTATTGCGTCGGAAAACATCTTTTGTGTATTTACTAAACCAAATTCAGAATATTTCATTTTGTATCCTTTGTTTATGTTGTCTTGGTAATTATATCACATTTTTTGTGGTAAAAAATAAAAACACCGCCATCAATTACTTGACGGCGGCGGCTCCCTTCCTTCTGGTATAACCAGAAACTTTTTGTGCATGACTGCAAATTTTAAGCAGCACGTGCAACAGATTCCTTGGATGATGTGTCTGTGGTGTCCATAGCTTTTTTAGCTTCTGCAAAAACCATTTCTTTGACACGAATTGCCAATGTTTGTGTATCCATTGTTTCAGCGGCAATATCAAAATTATCTGTACGAATCTGCAAAGAAACATATGCACCAATTAATGCCGCGCGTGATAAATCTTCGATTGAACGTGGGGAATTATTTTTACCAATTTGTAATTCATCTGCCAATGATACAATTTGACGATCTTCGTTAACCCAAACGGTTGTTGTTAAAACTTTGTTTAAGGCAACCATAATTTCTTTGATGTTTTTTTGCATTTTTGTCCCCTCCTTTCGGGTGTTGGTGGCAAAATTCAATATTTTTTTGTATTTACACGATGTATTTACAAATCAAATATATAAATTTCGTTTTTGTTATTCGTTTTTGCAGAAAACCGGCATTTTTGGCGTTTTTCTGGGAATTCTTTATCTGTTCTTCTTGTATATACAACAATCTTAGAATAAAAACGAATCGGAGGTCAAGCATAAAATGCAAAAAAATGAAAAAAATTTTAAATACCCAAAAATATGGCTGATTTATGGGAATAAAAAATGTCCCAATTGGGACTTTTTTGTTATTTACTGATGCAACTGGCAAACGTCTGTGCAATTAACGATGTTTCGGTTGTTGTTAATGAATTCACAGGGATTACATAACAACGGGCACTGTCACGCATGATAAAAACCTTGGTTCCTAATTTGTATGCGTTTTGCATATTATCCATTTGACTGGATGTTAAAAATGAATTTTGTGTTGTGGATGGATTTGACATAGCGGCGTTAACAACTTGGTATGCAGTATTGTAATCCCACATTTCGGACATAGTTGTTATTTCCATGTATAACGATTGAGTGGTATATGAATTGGAATTGTTATTTGTTGCACTTGGAAATGCTGTGCCAGATGTGCCCAGAATGGTGTTTTGTAATGTATTTGTATTTTGTGTTGTTGTATTATGTGATGCTGTGTTTATTTTGTAATCATCGCCGCATGCTAAATTCATTCTGTTTGCGTATGTGGCTAATACAGAATCCATGGCTGTTTGCCAATCAGCACCTTTTTTGTTCATATCGGTACTGATGATTTTGTTGGCCCAGTCCCAAATGTTCGCACCAATATTTCCTGCATTTGAAAAACGTGTAACCATCTCGGTACTGCCACCCGGGACACCAGAACCACAATATTCAGTTAACTGATTAATTAATTGGCTGGATGTGCTATTGCCGTATTCCATTGCGATTGCATGACATGAAATTGCAGCTTCTAATTCTTGGCGACGTTGCAGGCATAAATCAGAATGTGATTTTTGCAATTGTGTTGCCATATTGGCCATTGACAGATATGACAGCAATTCTTGTTGAACGTATGATGGACACAGGCGGGCCGCGGTATTTGTACCGCCGGTCCCATTACGATAATTTACATTGTATTGTGGTAATAATATAGAGGTATCTTTTTGCAGGCATAACAGTGTATAACTGTATAATTCACTTTCTGTGGAATATTGACAACGTGAATTATTTTGTCCGGATACAACTGTCACATCACCACAATAATCGGATAAACATTTATAAATTCGTTCACGACATGCGGTATCAACATCTGGTTGTGTTACCAAGAAATAGGTATTTTTTTGATTTTGCTTGTATGCGTTTGCATTCACCTGATTGCCTCGAGTGACGGCAAATGCGTCCCAAAAAATAATTGCCCCTAGTGCACCTAATGCAACAATCTTACGTTTCATGGTGAAATCCTCTCTCATACCCTTTAACTAGGTTAATTTTATCATATTATGCTGTGAAAGGCAAACATTCATTTGAAACAGACAAAAACTTGATTTAAAAAAATAAATTGGTACCCTGATATATCATGATAATTGCAAATGAAATTTTAACACAAATTTCCGACGACATTTCCGCCGTCAGGGGGTTTCTTTGACCCAGATAAATTAAAAACTGAAATCGATGAACTAAATGAACAGGTGAATAATCCGAATTTATGGGATAATCCGGATGCTGCACGTGCGTTATTACAAAAAAAATCTGCACGTGAAAAATCATTGGATGAATTAAACACGATGATGACAGAATATTCAAATCTGTGTGATTTGTATGAATTGGCGCCTGATGATACAGATGTTATAGCTGCTATTGAAAAATTGGCTGATGTTGCACATCGGGCGAAGTTTATTACATTATTTCGTGAACCGGCTGATAAGGATGGGGCGTTTTTGTTTATTCAAGCTGGGGCTGGTGGGACAGAGGCACAGGACTGGGCACAAATGTTATCACGTATGTATTCACGATGGGCCGAACGTCACAATTTTGGGATAGAGGTTGTAGAAGAACATGAAGGTGATACGGCTGGAATAAAAAATATTACCTATCGTATATCTGGTGAACGTGCGTATGGTTGGTTAAAAAATGAAATCGGGGTTCATCGTTTGGTTCGTATATCGCCATATAATGCCAATGGTAAACGTCAAACCAGTTTTGCATCGGTTGATGTTTGGCCGGATATTGATGACACAATTGAAATTGAGATAAATGAAAAAGATTTGCGTATAGATACATATCGTTCATCAGGTGCCGGTGGTCAACATGTTAATAAAACAGACAGTGCGGTACGAATAACGCATATTCCAACAAATACAGTTGTGACATGTCAAAATGAACGCAGTCAGATTCAAAATCGTGAAATGGCTATGAAAATGTTGCGTAGTAAGTTGTATGAATTGGAATTGCAAAAACGTGCTGCAGAAGAAGATGCCGCCAAAGCCGCCCAGAAAAAAATAGAGTGGGGCAGTCAAATTCGTAATTATGTTTTATATCCATATCAATTAGTCAAAGATGTTCGTACAAATGTTGAAAATACAGATTCTGCGGCTGTTTTAGATGGTGATTTGGATGAATTTATGTTGGCAGCGTTACAACGTGCCTAATTGATAAAACTTGCATTTTGCTGTGATATAAATATAATTTATTACGAAAGCACCCGTGGCTTAATTGGATAGAGCATCGCCCTCCGAAGGCGGGGATTGCGCGTTCGAATCGCGCCGGGTGCACCAGAAATAAAACCGCCATTTTCATGGCGGTTATTTTTTACTGTTTTTGTATTGTATATAATTTTTTATACATACCATTTTTACGTATTAATTGATTGTGGGTGCCAGATTGAACAATGTGGCCATTGTCGACAACTATAATGCGATCCATTGACTTTAATGTTGATAATTTGTGTGCGATTATTAATACGGTTTTGTTTTTTGTTGCATTTTGTATTGCCGTATGTAACTGCAATTCGGTTTTTGAATCCAGTGCGGCTGTGGCCTCATCCATTACCAAGATAGGTGCATTTTTTAATATTGCACGTGCAATTGCAATACGGCTGCGCTGGCCACCGGATAATTTTAATCCACGATTGCCAACAATGGTTTTATATCCATCTGGTAAACTGGTTATAAAATCGTGTATTTGGGCCTGTTTGGCGGCTTTTATGACATCGGATAATTTTGCGTTTGGATGTGCGTATGCAATATTTTCGAATATTGTTCTGTTAAACAAAGATGCATCTTGTGGAACAATTGATATGCTTTTACGTAACGATTCCTTTGTAATATCACGTAGATCATGATTGTTGATTTTTATTGCCCCAGATTGAACATCGTACATGCGCAATAACAGGTTTGATATTGTTGATTTTCCGACACCGGACAGGCCAACAATACCGATACGTTCGTTTGGTTTAATATCTATGCACAGGTTGTTTAAAATTTTGGTGTCTTTATATGCAAACGAAACATTTTCAAATTGTATTCCAATATTTTTCGATTTTAAAATATGTGCATTTGGTTTGTCTTGGATTGATATTGGAATAATAATGTCTGACCACGATTTTTCGATTGTTACACGTTGTTCTGAAAAATTTAGAAACAAGTCAGATAAATTAAATGCAATTCGATTAATTGTTGTAAAAGCGGTTGTTGCAAAAACTGCATCTGCCAAAGAAATTTGATTGTTACAAATAAAAAATACAGCCAATATCAATGTGCCGCAATATGTAAACATGTATGTAAACGACGTTGGAACAAAACTTAATCGATTCATGAAACGTATGTTTTTCATAATGTTTATACTTTCGTCAAATTGTTTTGATAACCATTGTGTTTCTTTGTGTTCGTTTGCAAACAATTGAACGGTTAATGCATTGTTTAATCCGTCTGTTTTTATTCCAGAAATTTTTGCAGATGCAGCTACGTGTTCTTTGCGTAATTTATTTATACGTTTTTGTCATATGAAACGCCATGTGGAACGGGTAATACTGACAGATAAAATTATTATCATAAACCATATATTTATTTTAAATAGCATGCCTATAACAACGATAAAACTGGTTGTGTAACCAGAAAGTCTGATTAATGGGGTGCATATTATATCGTTTAATCCACGTACAATGTTTGATAATTTTGGTGATATTTCGCCGGCCATTGTATCGATGAAATATCCACAATCATTTTGATATATTCGACGTAATAATGTCGTTTCTGTATCATGAGTAATTGATGGACCATAATGTGAATTATGCCACGAGGCAGCCCAATCTATTAATCTGGTTAATGTCATTAATAAAAATATCAAAATTAGTAAATGGGTAATTTTTGATGTGTTATTTGCCATTGCGTATTCAAAAATGTTAATTTCCCATTTTGATGTAAGTGGCGCAAGCATGTTTTCAATGGATATTAATGATATGCCAAATAATATCGTTATACTAAAATACCATGGGTGTTTTTTTATACATTGCCAATAGAAATTATACAGTGATTTTGGGAACATGGAAACTCCTTTGGTGGTGGTTAAATGCTGGGTGAAAATAAAGTAATAATATGTGGTTGTCAAATATTTTTGTGATTATTTTTAATAAAAATTTTTTTTAATCTGTTTTTTGAACTTTTTTATAAAATGTATCGTTATATATTGTGTCGATGTTAAAAAGTAGACAATTTTTCTATCAAAATTGGTATTAGTTGTATGTGAAAAATTTTTTTGGTTTTATGTTTTTTCGAATCGTTTTTTGTATCTTGGTAATAAATATATGTTTTAAATATTGTTTTTTATGCAGAATTTTTTTTTGAACCTTTTTGTTAATGATATCGTTTTAACTGGCATAGGAACGTAAAACCAAGGGAGAAAAATATGAAAAAAATATTCCTAGCATCACTGTGTTCTATGTTGTCTTTAGGGGCAATTGCTGCTGATGATCAGCCACAACCATCAATGGGTGGTCCACGTGGTGGAATGTTTATGATGAATCTGTTGACCGAAGAACAACAGGCCTGTATCAAGGCGTATGGTTGTGCAATGCCAGAGAAAAAGCAAATGGATGAAAAGCCGGTACGCGGTGAAAAGCCAGCTAAGGGTGAAAAAATGGAAATGACCGCGGAACAAAAAGAATCAATGGAATGCATGCAAAAGGCCATGGAATCGTGTGGTATAGAAATGCCAGAAGGGCCAAAGGGTGAAAAACCAGATTTTACACGAAATAAATAATATTTTTGTGTATAAAAAAATCCCCAATTTTTTGGGATTTTTAATTAGTCCATTTTATTGTTATTTTTTGTGTGATTCTTTTTATTGTGTTGTTTAATTTTTTTATCACCAGCATTGTGTTTTTTATGTTCCATATTTGGTTTCGGTTGACCCATTTGTGGGACATTTTTTCTTAAATTTTCTTTGTTCACACATGTGTTTGGTCCGTTGTGTGGGGCCATGTTTTGTTTGTGCTGGTGTTCCAATGCCTGTTTTTGTTCTGGGGTTAATATAGATTCGAAATCGTGTCTATGTTTTTCCAGAATTTTATCGTGTTCATCTTGCAATTTTTTCATTTCTTTGCGTAATTCAATACGCATTTTTTGGATTGTTCTAAATTGTTCGGCTGTTAAAACGGCGTCCATTTTTTCCAGATATGAATCACGAATTTCACCACCTTTGTCGTGTAATGATTTTATATCATGACGAAAATCGGTGTCTAATTTTTTTAATTTTTCGTGTTGTTCGTGTGAAAAATTGATTATTTTTTCTATATCTGGTGCTGGACCAAACATGGGGGCTGGAACCATTGCATGGGTGGGACCGAAATGTGCAGGTGGCATCATTGGACCGCCATCTATAACAAATTCATTTGGTTGTTTTTGAACCATATTCGGTGTGTGTTTTGGTTTGTGTGGTAATAATGCAAACATTACCGCCGAACATATGACCAAAGCACCGCATACAGATGGTATAATAATTTTCTTATTCATTAAATACTCCTTAGGTTATTCAAAATGATAAACGAAATTTTTGTTTTAAATGTTCATTTCGGGTTTAAGAAAAATAATCTGTCTGATAAAATTTTTCTGGCATTAAATATTCTGGATTTTACGGTACCAATCGGAATTTTTAATTTGGTGGCAATTTTTTCCAATGGCATATCTTCGTATTCTTTTAATATTATAACCTGACGTAATTTTGGAGGTAAACTGTTTACTGCACCCCAAATTATTTGTTGACGTTCTTTGGTAGAAAAATTTATTTCTGGATTTTGGATGTTTTCATCACTGAGGTTGTCTGGGATTTCAACTTGTTTTTGTTGTTGTTGAAAAGATTTACTTTTTAAAAAATCAAAACAAATATTGGTTGCAACAACGCAGACCCAAGATTTTTCTTTGCCCTGTTCGGTATATTGATTTTGTTTTTGCCACAGTCTGATAAATATTTCCTGTTCTAAGTCGGGATTGGCGGTTCCCGTTTTTTGACGGATTATTTTTCTGACCAATGCCTGATATTTATCAAATAAATCAAACATTAAATAACCCCCATGATATCGAATTCATCAATATAATATGTTGATGGATTATTTGTGGTGTATTCTGTATATAATTCAGTGTACACCGATTTGATATCATGTTGATTGTTTTTTATATCAATAACGACGGGGGTAATGGCCAATAATGAACATATTGCCAAACAACAATAATTAACATGTTGTCGACGTTTATATTTTCGTTGCAAATACATTGGGCGCGCTTCTTGTAATAAATTTGATAAACTATCCATTTTACTTACAACCCCTTAGTTGTCGATTATAGTAACGATATTATCAATAATAAAGTTCATTTTTAAATTTGTCAAAAATGTTTTTGTGATATTGGTGTTTATCGGCTCAGGAATAAACTGCGATTGTGTAATAAAAATTCACGGTTGTTGCTGGCTTTTAAAAAATTTCGCAAGAATTTTTTTGCGTTTTTTATTAGAAAGTATTCCATTGTTTGAGAGTTTTCTATTTGTAGTTTGTTTTTCATTAAATCTGCCAATGAAAATGTATTAGGCCCACCGCAATTATCAACGTTAAATTTTATTTCGATTAAATAATATGGAATATTCTTATGAATGAATTTTATTCGTTTAATCTGCTCTTCTTTTTCCATGTATGGAAAACATCCCACAGAAGTTAATGCACTTAATGATTTATTTTGTGCCATGTTTTTGGCTTCTTGCCACGATATAACCTTTGGAATTGTGCCACTAATTTGTTGTGAAACCCGGACATAAATATCTGTTATCCTTGAATTTGTATCTATTATATATGCATCGTTAATATTGTATATATCTTGAAATATTGCAGCCAATGGGGAAAAACCACAGCCCAAATCAACAAAAGAAAAATTATTTTGTGAAATGTTATATTTATCCAATAAAAATTCGTAACACATTCTAAAGCGTAATGCGTAAAGTAATGATTGGGAATGGACATCTGGTGCGTATCCGACACACATTTCTGTGAAGTTTTTATATTTTTCGATGCCATTTATAATTTTTTTGCCTATTTCCCCAATATTATTGCCGTATTCGGATTTTAAAATATGGATAGTACACTCATTTCGTTCGTTAATATAATCTATTATATCGGGATTTATCTTTGGCAATGTTTTTTTATAGTATTTTAATCCCGCTTCACTAAAAAGACTGCAGGTTGCAGCAAGTCCCATATCACCAAAATCTGTTTTATTTTTTGTTATCATTTGTTGTTTTGTGTAACACAAAAAATATCGTGTGTCAATTTTTATTTTTTATTGGATCTTGCAATGCAGGCCATTAGTAGATAATTTGTAATGTGTTTTTCAAACAGTTTTTTTTTTAAATCATTCCCGTTCCATAGAATTTTGTTTGATATATTCTGGTTGGGATTTGATTATAAATTTTTCAAAAACGTTCATACCATCACCAACACCATAATACAGCTTTTGATTATTAAATGGACAAACGGTTTCTACATAGGCGCAATTTCGACCATTGTTGGAAATTGGTTTATTGATTATTTCATAAAAACGTTTTAGGTTGTTTGTATTTATAAATTGAATTCTTGGAATGTATATTTCCTGATTTGTTCGCAGTGGATTGGTTGGGTCATATACGTATTGTTCAGTATTTTGTTTTAATATTATAAAGCTGTGTGGTTCGCCAAATTCTTGACCATCGGATTGTAAGATTTCACCGCTGAAAAATTTTGTATCAAAATTTTGTTGTTGTAAATATATCTGTGTCAATATGGCAATTTCTGCACATTGACATATCCCTGCGGATACAGCATCTGATAGATATACAGTTTTATTCGGATTATAAAATTTTTTTCGTGTATCTGTATTACTGGTTATGTTTGGATACATTTTACGTAACACATTATCAAACGCATAAAGGTGGGCGAATGTTTCAAACTTAAAATTTATTTGTCTATTATCTAACCATTTCTTCATAGATTGATTATGTTGCAGGTTTACTGCGTTTTTTCTTACTGTGTCAAAGAATTTGCCGAATTTATCAAAATCGACGGTTATGAATAAATCATATTGCCCTGGAAATGAACCACCAATTGGTATTTTGTCCCCAGGCTTTATATCGGCAGCACAACAAGCAGTTTCTTGGATCCTTTCAAAATTCATGTTTGTATTCCCTATGGTTGATATTATACTATAATTAAATAAAAAACGTAAAAAAATTATCTGGTTATCAATGGTGGGTTACAGTAAGATGGAACAAAAGGCAAAAAATGAAGCATACAGATGAATATATTGTTGCAACAGTTCGCAAAATATTGGATGTGTTGCACGATCCGAAAACTGGTTTTAATGCATTTCGTAATGAATTAAAAAAGCAACATCTGAAAAGAAATGAATACGAACAACGTATTATTGATAAACAGTATGAATTGGGGGAAAAATACGGATTAACGCACGAAAACAGTATTAATGAAGTAAAATTTCGTTTGACTGGTAAAGATGTGATGGCGTCTGGACTGTATAGGTCTTGTGGTCAGGCAGCAAAGGCTTTTTGTTATGTAAATTCACAATTGCCAAAAGAACAGCAATTGAATTTGAAAGTTTTATTTAGTACAGATACAGATCATTTGATAGATGCCATGGGTGGCCATACTTTGCCATGTGTAAAATTATCAGATGGTAAATGGCATGCCATAGAACCGCAAATTAAACCAGAAAAAGAATATCCAGGTTTTCAATTTGTGTGTGATAACGTACAGGTTGGTGATGATATATGGCATCAATTGTCGGTAATTAAGGCCCAAGGCAGACCGTATAAAATAACAAAAATTGTAACGCCTCAAGAACATGAAAATGTATATTCTGATTTTGGCAATTTTTTGGATGTGTCTATGGTGCATACAGGGAAAATGAAATTTATATGTTCGGCTTTGAAGATAGCTTTACAAAATCATAAAAAAAGCAATAATGGGAAAAAGCAAATTTATGATATTTGCAAGGCTTTGAACTGTGATTTGTCATCTGTAAAAGTTTTAGCATTTATTAAAAATGAAAAAATTTCATATAAAATTGCCATAGAGTTGGATGGAATTTTTTATTATGTTAACCCCAATGTACAATATTTATCTTTGCGGAAAATTTATGGGTTTGATGAATGGTGTAATGAAAACGGATATAAATTACAAAAAACAATGGCCATAGCAGATTTTGTTAAAGAATGTGAAAACAAGGATTCTATAAAAGGGAGATATTTATGAAATTGTGTGGAAATACTTTTTATCATGGGTCAAAAAATAAAATATCGGATGGTGTTGTTCACGCAATGCCAGGTTTTATTCGTGGTATGAAGGTGCCGGTTACGGCTGTTTTTGCGACAAATTTTACACGAGCAAAATTATATGCAGTGATGCGATTGATTAGTTCTGGATGGCGAACACCAAACAAAGATGCATTATATGTCCAGTATTTAAAACAAGATATTCCAGAAAAAGCGTATGTTTATGAACTGGATTCTGATGGTTTTTTACCAGATGGGGAATATGATTATTATTGTTTGACGGACAAGAAAATTAAAAAAATCCATGAAATAGACATTATGCAAGATATAGAAAGTGGAAAACTTAAAATATATGTTTTGAAAGATAAACTTGTATCGGAACCGTCAATGGAAGAATGGCGTGAAATTTGTAAACATAAAGATAAATTTGAATTATATAATCCGGTGGTTAAAGAAATTTAAATTTTAAAAATTGTAAAAAAGTTAGAACGAATATAGAACAAAATATTCGATTTAGTTCTAAAAAAAAAACGAATGGTTACTTAATCATGTAGGGGCGAATCCGAGTATATAAGAACAAGCCATGCGCAGTTCGCATAACTATGAGGATACACGTAAATTTATCGCTGTTTTGCGATAAATTGAGTGATAAATGGTAGGCAAGACAAGTGTCAACGTAGTCAAGCCGTTACGAATGCCCCACAGGTTTGGCGATGTCAAACCGAGGCAGTGGCAGTGGTCTGGATTGGTCCAACATAACGAGGCAGCAATTAAAAAAATGGGGGGTAAAGTACCATAATTTGCATTTTGGTAACCCCCCAGCAGATTATTATATCGATGATAAAATGCTTGATATCAGGCTGTTACACAGATTTATTAAATAGCTTTATCATATCAAAATACGATTTTATCATATTTAATCCAGGTAAAATAGACGGAATAAATGTTCCGTCTTTTTGCATTTGTTCAATTTCATCAATCGAAGCCCATTTTGCATTTTGTACTTCATCTGGTTGCAATTTTAGGTCATTGATATCCACATCACAGTATACCAACCACACGTCAACAAAATCTTTTGGGCGTTTAAAAGTCCCGATCCATATTGATTTATCTATTTCAGGTGTTATTCCTAATTCTTCAATAGATTCTCGGCAACACGCATCCCAACTGGATTCACCAGTCTGCGCACCACCACCCGTTTGGCCCCACATGTTTGGAAATTTTTTTGCAGATGGTAGACGTTGTTGCAACAAAAATTCACCTTGCGAATTAATGAACCAAATATGAACAGAAATCTTATTTAATCCATCTGGCACTGGTTCTTTGCGCTCTGCAGACGATACTAACTGTCGTGCATTATTATACAGGTCAATAATTTCTGGCATTACTTCTCCTTTGGATTTCTTGCATTAATTTTATATCTAGAGTATTTTGATAAAACTTCAGTTAAGTTTATCCTTTCTTCATCGGTCTCAGTCATATGTAATATAATATCAAAAAAATAAGGAACTACAATCACAGAATATTTTTTTCTAATATATTCTTTTAATTGCTCTGCTTGAACAAAAGTAAATCTTTGTTTACGTGGCATAAATTCCATGGTCGGATTAGGTATGTCTATATCAAAATTTACAATTTTTGACCCAGGGAATTTTAGCATTGCATCTAATTTAGCGTTTAGTCTGAATTCTGGTATACTATCAAATTGATAAATATGTCTAACGAAATTGGGGTATTCTTGTTGCATATCATAATGTTGGATATTGGATATAGCATATTGACTGGATATATCAGATAAAATAGCTTCTGTTTGATTATATGCAGCGTTCCATA
>JAZUKY010000028.1:0-9047 GCA_045643525.1 Candidatus Enterousia sp.
AATAACGAACCGCACCGTCTGTATTTCCGGCCAAAGCTAAACGCAAAAACTCACTGTTTGTAATAATAATTTCACCCGCCTTAATACGCCCCAATGTCCCTGTTCCGTTACAATGTTCACACCCAAAACCACGAACATATACTTGGCGTAATCCCAACTGTCCATACGCATCCAATACACGTTTATATGCTGGATTTTCTGGATGTTCTATTAAACGTTGACGACAATGTGGACATAATTTTTTAAACAAACGCATAGATATCAAACCGCGCATCAACGTTTCATCTTTTAATTTAAATGCTTCTATCCCCAAATCCAATAAACGCGTCAACGCCGCCATTGCAGAATTTGCATGCAATGTTGTCCAAACGTTATGTCCAGACAACGCACCTCGAACTGTTAATTCGGCGGCAGCCAATGTTCTAATTTCACCAACCATTAAAGTATCAGGATCACTTCGTAATGCGGCCGCTAATGCCTCTGTATACTTATCTTCGCGTTGTTCTTCGTTTGTTGTATTAATCACCGGCATTTGGTGTGCACCAAAAATTTTTTGTTCGACTGGATTTTCCACTGTTATTAAATTTATTTCATAATTGCGTTCTTTTAGCATCAATGACATATTACGAACCAACGTCGTTGATTTTCCAGAACTGGTTGGACCTGCAACAATCACCAACCCCGTCGGAAATGAACGCAAACGCATTAATAATTTTTGTTCATATTCACCAAATTCCTGTTCTGTTTTAATCCCCTCAGATGGATTATCATACAACAATCGCATAACAACATACCGACTGCCAAAGGCAACGGGGTTAAATTGCATACGAATACTTAAAATTCCCAACGGCAAATATAAATCTTTGGTTCCACGTAATGGTGTTCGACCGTCTTTTTGTGCCGATTGATATTCATTTTGTGCATAGTTTGCATTCGACATATCAGATGATGCAAACGCTGCACGAACAAACGATTCACCCCAACTGGCATTATATTCTAATACCGGTTGCATACTGCCATCTATACGAAAATAAATCGTTGTTTGATCTGCAACCTCTATATGAATATCCGATACCTGTTGTGCTGCAGCCTTGGCAATAATATCAACAAAATCTTTCTGCATCTGATTATCAAAATCACGATTATTACGCACACCGCCACCCAAACGGGAATCATATGTTTTGTATATCGCAGAAACCAACGCTAAATCAGAATAAAAGGGTTGACGCATTGGACGCCCACTGCGAATTAATAAATCAATAAATGCCAATACACGTCCATCATATTTATGGGTACGTGAAATTATCAATTCACCACCAGAAAAATATGCAATTATTCCCTGTGTATCACGTGGTAATTCCTGTACCCCACCGGCTGCTGTTAATAATCGATTACCATTTGAAAACAAATAATCAATTATGTCCTTAACATCAGAATTTTCTAATCCAACAGGCACAGACGGCAAATTAGATACCGCTTTGACATCTTTTAATGTATTCTTTTTTGTATTTTTCATCCGTCGTGCCTCAAAATTTTCAATCCCGTTTACCGCCAACATTTAATGATTGTATATCATTATTTTCAGCATTAATAAAAACAACCCCATCATCCAACGAAATAGATTTCACTGTATATCCATCCAAAATTTTACCCACACCAATTTTACGTTTTTGACCGGACACCAAATCAATAATTGTTGCCTGTAATTGATTACCTGCCCCAATAACATTTACTAATTTATATTTATCACTAAAAACTATTGTGGATTTTTCTTCATCCTGTGCCTCTGTAGTATTTGTATATTTGTGTTGTGAATTATCCGTATTTTTTATTTCATTTGTACGGGCCGCCAATGCCGCTTTTTCACGTTCCAACGCTGCAACCTCTGCCTCTAATTTTGCATGGGCCGCTTCAATTTCCAATTGTTGTTGTTCCGCCTTATCTGACAAGTTATCAATTTCCATATGCAATTTAATTTTTTCCGCCGCCAATCTATCCAAGTCCAAATCCAATTGTGCCCGTTCTTTTTCCAATTGCATCAAAACCTTTTCTTGTTCCAAATTTGTAATTTGTTCAAATAAAGAACCATCTACCTTGTAATTCGATACCGCATCGGCAGAAACAGATTCCATTTCACCGTTTTCTGCACCATCATCAGAATCAGAAAATGTTTCTGTAATCACAATCTTTTCATCTATGATATCATCTGCATACGCATTGGCATTTATCACAGAAAAAAATACAACAACTGCACAAACAACAGTAAATTTCAAATTATTTTGCATATATTATCACCTCATAGTTCCATATACGATCTGCGACATCCCACGAACTGCGCGTCATGTAGACACCACCAAAATCATCAAAAATTTTCATAAATTGCATTGGTGCTAATTTAGATTCCGCTGCAATTTCAACAATATTTATTGTAACCGTTTCAACACCATTGGTTAAAACATCAGATGTTATATTTACATCTGCACGCATATTGGCCGATTGAAAAACCGTCCGCACCGCACGTGATACACTGTCTGCATCACGTTCATCAACCGATGATTGTATTGCGATTTTCGGTAACGCAACACGAACTTTTACAGAATTTGGCGATTCTTCCGTAACAAATGCCCCTGGCATTAATTTTGTTGCAACATCATAAAAATCATTCAACGTTCCAAATTGACGTACGAACGTTGCTGTGGCATGGGTTGTTCCACATTCAACCGATGTCTGTTTCCAACCATAAACCTGTTGCATCAACAAACCAACTGCACGATAACAAATATCTGCACGTTTTGTTGTATCTGGCAAACTATCATACGGAAAAACAATTGGGTCTGGTTCCGGAACAGTTTCTTTTACTATTTCAAATTGTTCGTCCAATTGTTTATTTTTTTCTTTGATTTGTCGATGATACTCGGCCGCCAATTCGGGATCAATTTCCAAAATACGTGGCCGCGGCGTAACCATTTGAACAATCGGTTCATAAAAAAGCGTCCCTAGCCCAATACCAAATCCAACAATTAACACAAAAGATAAAAACAACGCACGACTACGACTAATTGGATGCAATTTTCCATTTACATTTCCATGTATCAATTCATCCAAATTACGTTCCACCGCACGTGGCATTCCCCAAACCGCCGGTGCAATCAACGCACCCCAATCTGGAATTTCAGACAACTTAAAATATTCCGCACGCGCATCTTCGGCATGTGCAAAAATCGTATCTGCCAAAATAACACCATTACGAACCGCAATTAAATAAAATACCCGCCCAGTATTAAACACAGCCAAAAACGAATTATATTCTGTTAACGCTTCTACAATTTCTGTTGCTGCGGTTGGCATACCGACCCGATGTCCCATACGACGTGATCCCAACCCAATCATTAAACGATATTCTGTAAACAGGTTTAAATTTTTATTAATTTTACGTGCCAAAATACATGCATTCGCACGTGGTGCAACACCCGCAGATACCGGTTGCCAAAACAGACCCACGGCGTATTTTTTTCTATTAATTGTTATTATTTGTGCTGACAAAGTGCCTCTCTAATCCCTGTTGGGATGATTATAACATAAAAATTATAGTTTTGGCAAACACAGAATACATTTGAATGTATTTTTACCACAGTAAAAAAGTCGTCAAATTTGACGACTTTTTTATACTTTTTTAACGACATCCATTAATTTGATTACCACAATGATTTCCATCATCAATCACCGGTTCATACACCCCCGCATCATCCGATGCAATACGTGCACTGCGTGGGTTTGGACAATCATAAACATTTGCGGTTAAAACAAATGCACGTTCCGGCCCAAATATAACCCATTCATTTGGACGTGTACGTTGACTGGTTATCCAATATGCATTACCCGGTCGCGCCTGATCAACGATACGATTTTCCAAATAACGACGTGCATCATCCGCATCATAAACAGAAACCTCTGATTCCAATTTATACAAATATGTACAACCAATCGGTTCACCCTTTAATTGTACCAAATATTCACTGCCATTTTGATTTTTTATTAACCCGCCACATGCCGCCAATACAAATGCGGCAAAACAAAAAACAATTATATTTTTCATATTTTACACCTTAAATTTATTGATTATCAGTCTTTGCATAAACTATATCATAATTTAATCTGTCACTGAATAATTTTTTCAACACCAAATTGTTTAATGCATGACTGCCCTTAAACGATTCTAAATGTCCGACAACAAAACCACCCGCCGTAAACATATCGCCCAATGCATCTATTATTTTATGTCTAACAAATTCATCTGGCCATATTGTTTCATTTAACGTTCCATCGCCTTCATTGTTTAACGCAATAACATTATTTTCATTTGCTCCACGTCCCATACCATGTGCCTTTAAATATTCCCATTCAGAATATTTACCAAACGTACGTGCCCGTGAAATATTTTCAACAAAATCTGTAACTGATGTATCTGTTCCATCAAAGGCATACGTATATGTTTGACGACCTATGATTTTTTCTGGATACACCAATGTTGCTGTTATTTCTAATTTATCATTATCAACCGGACTAAGTCTTACAAAACCATCCGTTTTACGTCCAGAAATTTTATTAAAAAACCACAATTTGATACGTGCCTTAAATGGTAACTGACGTACGATTTCTGTCGCATATACCGTAACGGGACGTTTTACAACTATTTTTCGCATTGTTCCATCAAACACGGCCCCAGCATCTGCAAACGCATTGAAAAATACCGACGCACTACCATCTAAAATCGGGGTTTCTGGACCATCAATATCAATAATTGCCCCATCAATCCCTGCAATGAACAATGCCGCCATTAAGTGTTCAATTGTTTGAACATGTGCATCATTTGGATTGCCAACCGTTGTATTACGCATACGTGTTTCACCAACATTATCAAAACGCCCAGATATTAATCCAGCCTTAGCAATATCGGTTCGACGAAAATATATACCTGGGGTATCTGACGGATTTACCACCATGTGAACTGGTAATCCCGAATGGATGCCACACCCAGAAAATTCAACTTTATTTTTTAACCCGACCATATAATTTCTCCCTTAGCCATACAAAAAATCTATCTTCAATATTTACAACCAATTTTGCGTATTTTATCTCTTCACGTGCATATTCTGGTAAACGCACCCAATCTTTTTCTGTTGTTAATAATTTTGCCCCCTTTGATTGGGCCTGTGCACGTAATTTTTCCAAATCATCTTCGGTATATTGATAATGATCTGCAAAACTTTTTGTTCCAACAACATTCCGGCCCAACGCATTGAAAAACTTTTTTGGATAACCAATACCTGCAAATGCAAAAACACGACGTGACGAACCGTATGGCGATACCGTTTGACGACGTGCATAAAATACCGGAACATTATCTGGTAACTGAAAATCAGATCGTGGATTTTGTGAACGAATAACAATAATTGCATCGGCTTCGGCGGCGGCACTGCGTGGTTCACGCAGTGGGCCGGCAGGTAATAACAAACCATTTCCATAACCAATACTGTCATCAAAAACCAATATCGAAATATTTTTATGTATACGTGGATTTTGCAAACCATCGTCCATAACAATTGGACTGCGTGCATTATTTTGACGATTTAATAACATCACATTACACAAACGACTGCCGGTATGAACCTGCAAACCGTATCGGGATAACATTAAAGCCTCGTCCCCAACACCAGATGTTTTCGCATTACTTTTATATCCACGCATTACAATTGGGGCCTCTAAAAAACTGGCAATTGCACGAACAATCGGTGTTTTTCCAACACCACCCGCCAATATATTTCCAACACAAATTATTGGTCGGCGTGAATTATACACCCTTAATTCACGACAATTATAAACAATACGACTTAACCAATAATAAATCCACGACACCGGCATCAACATTATTGCCAATGGCGTTTTCTTTAAAAACCACCACGGTGTTTTCATTTACATTTCCTTTTATTTTGCCGTTTTAATGCACGTTGTTCACGTAACATTCTTTTGTATTCACTGGCGGTTAAATCTTGTTCTGTGTTTGGTAAATTATATTCTGCATCACCAGAACGAACCTGATTCAACATTACCTGTTCTAATTTTGTTCGCACAGATTCAAAATCCGCCGGTGTTGCATCACGATTTACATACACAGGTTCACCAAAAAAATACGTTATTTTTCCAAACGGTAATGCAATCATAAATTTATCCCACCGTTTTAAAAATCGTGCATTTGACGCAGAAAAAGACACTGGTACAATTGGTGTCCCTGTCATTTTTGCAAAATATAATGCACCATCCTGCATACGCATGGACGGTCCACCGGGGCCATCTGGCGAAATACACAACGAATACCCATCACGTCGCAATGCCTGAACCCCCGCACGTAAAACGTTCAATGCCCCCTTGGACGTACTGCCATAAATTGCCCCCAATCCAAACAAACGTTGCAGTTTTGCAATTGTTCGTCCCCCATTATGTTGACTGGCAACGACACAACCACGACGCCCCGCCAAAAATATAACCGGACTTAACATCATCATACGCCCATGCCAAAACGCATATATGGCAGATTTTCCACCACATTGTTTAAAATATTCATAATTAACATATTTGCGACGACTGGTAAAAAAGACACCCCATATAAACATTGCCAACAGTATGGCCACAATCCATTGCACAACAAAAGATAATAAAACTGCCTGCCAGAATTTTTTCCACTTTTTCTTAAATTGTTTACTTGCCATAATATATATCCTTAATCGCAATGATAACAACAAAGAAACCAGATTTCAAGATACACCACAAAACTTTACCGACAAAATACAGAAAAATCTTGACTTTTATACATTATATGCATTATAATATACCCTGTTATCGCGGGGTAGAGCAGTCCGGTAGCTCGTCAGGCTCATAACCTGAAGGTCAGTGGTTCAAATCCATTCCCCGCAACCAAGATTTGCCAAAACGTCCATTTGGGCGTTTTTTTTGTTTTATTTGATTAAAAAATTGCAATATTTTGACTTTATTGGATCAAACGGAATTAAATCCCCCCCCAGCGTTTTTGCTGGGGGGCACAGAATGAATGGTTCTATTTATCTTTGTTTTTGCAATCTGGCGATATTAAATGCATTAACATCGTCAACCCTGATTCCAGGCTTGATTTCTTTTTTCATATTTTCTAATTCTATTTTATCTTTTTCTAATCTGATTTTTGATCTGTTGCATTCATTTACCGAAATACAAGCAATCGCACCTAATATTACCACCAATAAACACCCATCAAAACGAACTCGAAAACTGATTGGTTTACTATTTTGTGATGGTAATACAAAATCATTTTCATTATTTTTCATATTTTTGCACCTTTATTCATTAATATCCTAATACATAATTTAATCTTTGCAAGATATTCTGTATGAACGAAATTATCTGCCTTTAATACTTCTAAATTTGCGATATCGTTTTATAGCATTATTATGCAATCTTGTTCTTATATGTTTTTTTATACTATTTATAATATGTTCACGTTCATTATGTTTAACCAGAAAACCATCACCATCAAATTCTTTTAAATTTGGCACATCCAATTTTTCTAAACAAATATTTTGTTCAAAAAAACTTTTACCAAATCGTATCAATGCCATCAAGCAAATTTCCACAGCATTATTACAGAACATAAATTTATCACCTACGTGTTTTAATTTCGGGAAATTTATTTTTTTTAAACTGTTATTAAATCCTAAAAATCCGTCATTAACACTTTCCAAATTTGGTAAATTAATTACCTTCAATTTATTATTACTGCGTAAAAACCATTTACCAACACATTTTAATGCCGGCATATCCAATTTTTCTATATTTTCATTAAAATACATAAAATCGTCACCAACCGTTTCCAATTGCGGCGTCATAATTTTTTTCACACATTTATTATCACTTAAAAATCTGTTTCCAACATATTTTACGTTTGGCATATTGATTTCTGTTAAATTCTTATTTTTTTCCATAAAATTATTGCCAACATTTTCTAAATTTTCCAAAGATAATTTAGTTAATTCTTTGTTATGGTGCATAAAATAACAACCTATTTTACATACATTTGGCATATTGATTTCTGTTAAATCGTTATTATTTTTCATAAAATTATTGCCAATATATTTTACATTTGGCATATTGACTATACGTACATTTGCCCATTCCATAAAACCATCACCAATGCTATTAACACATGGCAATTTTACATCATAAAAATTAGAATAACTCATGAAATTATTGCCTATGGTTTCCAGTTTTGGCAATTTAATGTCCACCAATGCATTTCTTAACATAAATCCGTTTCCAACACTTTTTAAATTCGGTAAATTTAATTTCATTAATCTTTCATTATAATCCATAAATGAACTGCCCGTATATGTTAATTCCGGTAAATTAAGATTTTTAACACCGCAACTAGACATAAAACAATTACCAACCCTTTTCAAATTCGGTAAATCTAAATTTTCTAATTTTTTATTGATAATAATAAATCTGTCACCAACACATTCTAAATTTGGTAAATTTAATTCCGTTAAGCCTATATTAGAACATATAAAAGCATCACCAATATTTTTTACATTTGGTAATGTAACACTTTTTATACAAGCATTACAATGCAAAAAATTATCACCGATCATCGTCACGGATGGCATATTCACAGATATAATTTTTCCATCCTGTATACGAACAATTTCAACATTATCCGCCAATATTGAATTGGCATTTACAGTTATTTTTTTACCATTAATTTCTGTATTAAATGCATCAACAAATCCATCAGCTATTCCGGACGGATTCAATAATTTTTTTTCTTTGTTATCCCAAATAAAGTAATCCAACATTTTTTGATTATCTTTATTTATTTCGTGAATTTCACCGTGGGCTTCATAAAAATTTTCACCAAAATATACATTATTTACTTCGTAATTATACTTTATAAGTTGTTTTCCTATTTGTGTAAAATTACTTGGTAATGAAACATTTGTTAC
>JAZUKY010000029.1:0-3697 GCA_045643525.1 Candidatus Enterousia sp.
TCGATTGTTTTCGTCACGACTGTATTCAATTTTTTGCCATTTTTCGGGTCGCACCGAAACCGTATCACGTGACGCGTTTAATAATTGAACAACAATTTCTCGTGTTCCCAAACTTTGCACACGCCCCACGTGAAATATCAACGACAACCGCATCCAATGTTTTTCCCTGGGCCTTGTGTATGGTCATGGCATACCCCAAATTTAATGGAAATTGCTTAAAACTGCCGACCTCATTTTCAATCAATCGATTGTTTTCGTCACGACTGTATTCAATTTTTTGCCATTTTTCGGGTCGCACCGAAACCGTATCACGTGATGCGTTTAATAATTGAACAACAATTTCACGTGTTCCCAAACTTTGCACACGCCCCATTGAACCATTATGCCACCGGTCACCATTTTTTACAAATACAACCAATGCCCCAACCCGCAAATTTAATTGCATGGGTGCCGGCACATCACGTTCAGAAAATGTCCCAGACAATACCCCCGTATATGTTACCAATGGTGCATTTATTTGATTTAACCGATCGGAATTTATTCGTTCAGCCACCGCCCGAAACGGTGTAATTATCATCGCATTTTCACGCTGTTCTGTATCATCAATTTTACATTGATTAAAAAAATCCAGTGCCGTCATATCGCCATTACGCAACCGCCGCAAATTATCCAATAAAGGCAAATCATTTTGACGATATACGATGTCAAAATCAAAACGGATAAAATCACAGCGTGGGTAAACATGACTGTCAAAAAAATATGCGTTTTCATATCCGTATTCTGATAAATACATATCTGTGGCCGCATTTGTAATAACCGGTGGCAACTGAAACAAATCACCAATTGCAACAACCTGTAGGCCACCAAATGGTCGACTGTCCCGACGGGCCTGACGTGATAAAATATCCATTGCATCCAATAAATCGGGGGCGACCATTGATATTTCATCAATAATTAAAACATCGGCCGCTGTTAAAATATTTCTGGTTTTGGCCTTTAATTTCAACAAATCGGGAACGACAAAATCACGTGGTTGTATTTGAAACATTGAATGAATTGTTTGTCCCCCAACATTTAATGCAGATACCGCCGTTGGGCATGCACAAATTACACGTTTTTTTGTATTTGCCTTTAGATAATTAATAAATGTGGATTTTCCGGTACCGGCCTGGCCCATGATAACAACATTTGCATTTGTCCGTTCAATTGTATTCCATGCGGTTATCTGTGTATCATTTAAAATTTGTACTAATTCAACCATTCCATCCCCAATAATGCCGTATTAGGAAACAAAAATAAAGAAAATAATAAAAACACTTGCACTGTGATTAAACAATGTGTATAATTGCCACCGTTGGGTTAGTAGCTCAGTTGGTTAGAGCGGAGCGCTCATAACGCTTTGGTCGTGGGTTCAAGTCCTACCTAACCCACCAGAAAAAATTGCACGCTGTATTGGCGTGTTTTTTTATTTTCCCGTTTTACTGCCCCCGCAAACTCAAGTCCCTACGTCATCCCGTTTTATTGGGCCCCGCAAAATTGAAAAATTTTGTGGGTAATACAAGAACGGGATCCAGATTATATAGTTATGGCTTTCTCAATAGATACCGACCTGCGTCGGTATGACGACAAGACGGGGGCAAAAAATTAATTATCCGATTTTTTTACAACAACCCAATATCCACCACGGACCGGCCCCACACGATAAATTTGACCATTTTTTTTCATTTTGTTTAAATTCCATTTAACACCATCCGGCCCCAGCCCCGTAATATCAGCCAAATCATTACGTGTTGCCGTTGGATTTTTTGCCAAAAATTCCAAAATTTTCTGTCTGTTTTTCTCAGCATGTTTTTGGGCAGTTTTTTGGGTAGTTTTTTGGGTAGTTTTTTGACCAATTTCCCGTATCTGCATTTCACGATTATCCAGACGATTTTTTTCACCCAATAATAAATTACCAAAAAATTTATTTAAATATTCCATTGTATACGGAATATTTTTATCCAAATTATGATAATTCGCACGAACCAAAGCATTTCGAAAATATTTGGCGTGTTGTTCAAACATATCATTATTTGTATAAAATCCCAACGATTCCATATATTTTATAATAAATACAACGGTGGTGCGGGTATTTCCTTCGGCAAAGGGGTGAATTTGCCAAATTCCGGACATAAATTGTGCAATATGTTCAACCTGTTGACGACGTGTTAAATTCACATATTTAAATTTCCGTTCTTTATCAAAATCATAATCCAATGTATCGGCAATACTGTCGGCACGTCCATAAATAACCGTATCACCATTTAAAATTGATTCCTGTTTGGTTATATTATATGTCCGAAATTTACCAACACACCCATTATCCAAAATCCCATCAAATAAAAAACCATGAATTGATTTATATTCGGCCGGATTAAATGAAAATGTTTTTTGACTCAACAATTTGGCAATTCTGGTTGATACAATATCCGCATGTTGCTCATTTTGTTTTTCTGGGGTTGTTGGAACATTTTTTTGATAATATCGTTTTATTTCACATTCAACATCATTTACGGAAATTTTACCTTCGATATTTTCACGTGCAATATCAATTAAATATTTTGACGGTGTTAAATCATCAACCCGTTGCAATCCAATGGCAACGCCCCAATTTTTTGCCCGAATTAACTTATCCGGTTCGCCCTGCTGTTTATATTCGGTAAAATATCCGGTTTGTTTTGTCATATTGACCGTATCATATTAAAACATGTGCCATTTTTCAATCAATAAATAAAAAAACAATTCTTCACCATTTGCCCTGCAACCCGCTTATGCGTCATCCCGTTTTATTGGGCCCCGCAAAATTGAAAAATTTTGTGGGTAATACAAGAACGGGATCCACTGCGTCGCAGACACACCCAAGACTTATTCAATGGATACCGACCTGCGTCGGTATGACGACAAGAAAGAGCCGATACGCCCACAGTTGTAAAAAAGTGCCGGCAACATAAAATTACCACATAAAAATTTAAATAATATGCATTTTTTAATTGCGTTACGATGGCAATATTTTCTACACTGATATTTAAAAGAAGGGATTCATATGCATATTTTCAAATCATTAATCAGTGTATTTGTTTGTTTTTTCTGTCTTTTTACAACAACAAACCTATTCGCCGGATACACATGCAGTGTTACGTATACCAGTTGTGCCACCAATCATTATTTAAGCAGTGGCATGTGTTATGCATGTAGTTCCGGTTATTCCAGCAGTGGCGGAACAGTAGCCTCTTGCAGTTGTACAACACCATGTACATCGGTATCAAATACATCTGTTGTAAATTCCGGAACCGAAACATGTACCATAACAAATGGTTCAGGTTCTCGATCATATACAAATACTTGCAACGGGAAATATACTAATTCTGATTGTTATTCTGCAGGCAAAACTTGTTCGGGATGTTCCAGTTCTACAAAAACAACCGGAACATGTTATGTTACAAGTTGTAATGAAAAATTTTATAAAAACAGTGCCGGCACCGCATGTACCGCTTGTGCTACAGGAACATATGCAGCAGCCGGTGCATCATCATGTACATCTTGTTCAAACAAACCGTCTAATTCATCTTATACTGGTAATAGCAATACCAATACTTGTCCTTGGCAATGTGATGCTAAATTTTATAAAAGCAGTTCCACCGCATGTACCGCTTGTGCT
>JAZUKY010000030.1:0-3524 GCA_045643525.1 Candidatus Enterousia sp.
CTTTTCTGCAGATGTTTCTAGTATCTCTGGCACCATTGCACCATGTTCTTGATGATTTGGAACAATTTGATTTTTTTCTCTAATTTTTTTATCTTTTTTTGTATAAACAATTTGATATAAAATTCCATTATCATCACAAAAACGCATTAAATCCAAATCAGAATCACGCACGCCAATTCTTGAATCAATCAATATAAACAATCTTTGTAATACAGACCTATTTAATAAATATTCTTGCAAACGCATCAACCACATTTCAGTGTTTTGCTTTGACGTCCTGGCATAACCATACCCCGGCAAATCAACAATCATTACCCTGTCATCAACATTAAACAGGTTCAATGTTTGTGTACGTCCGGGTGTATTCGATGTTCGTGCAATTGGTGCGCCAACAACTGCATTTATTAACGAAGATTTTCCAACATTACTACGTCCAATAAATGCATATTCTGCAAATTGCGTATTCGGCAAATCGGCCACCTTATCAAAACCGCCAACAAATTTAATCATTATCATCACCACGATTTAACATACGTTTATAAGCTTCTTTTTTTGATATACCGGCACGTGCCGCCAAATCTGACGCGGCACCTTTTGTCGATACAGATACAATATCGTTTACAATTTTTGTGATTTCACTGTCTGACATTTTATGTTCTGGTGCCGGTGCAACAACAATTACTATTTCGCCCCGCGGTGGTTCTATACGTAATAAATCTGCCGGATACCCAATAATTGTCTGTTCATAAATTTTTGTTATTTCACGAACAATTGCAATCTGTCGTTCTGGCATTACACGTGCCATCGCCGCTATGGTTTGCATAATTCGATTTGGGCTTTCATAATAAATGATTGTATGACGAATTCTGTTATCTTCACGTAATTTTTTTTCATCAAAAAAACCACAAAACGTAAAACGATCCGTTGGGAACCCAGATAACACCAATGCCGAAATTGCCGCCACCGCCCCCGGCACAACAAATACAGGTATACCATTTTCACGTGCCGCACGAACCAGACGGAATCCTGGATCGCTGATTCCCGGCATTCCTGCATCTGACACTGCGGCCACAGACAGCCCCGACTGTAATTTTTCAATCAACTGTGGAACAATATCACGTTCATTATGTTCATGACACGAAATACGTTGCGTCCTGATATCGAAATGTGCAGCCAATTTTCCAAAAACCCTGGTATCTTCGGCCGCAATTAAATCAACATTACGCAAAACCTCAACCGCCCGTGGCGACATATCCGCCAGATTACCGATTGGTGTCCCAACAATATAAAGCCCTGTTTGCATTTATTATCCTTTTATAGTAAAATAATACAAAAAAAGAATGGATTTTTCAATGTATATGAACAGATTTTTTGGTACATGTGCGGCACTTATATTGGCAGCATGCAGTGGTTATAATAAAAATTGGACCGATCAATATGGAAAATATGATCAAAATACGATCACGGAACCCAGTGCCGTGTTATATGGAACATATACCCCAGAAAAAAGTACCGCAACACGACATAATATTGCCGCAGTTTTACCACTTAGTGGCAAAAATTCCGCTGTTGGCAAAATAATTAAAACATCGATTGAAACCGCTGCATTACAAAGTGCACCGGATAATCTGAATATTAAATTTTATGACAGCGAATCCGATGAATCAATTCAATCCATTGTAGCAACACACCCTGAAATAATCATAGGTCCCGTTTTTGCTGGGGATGTGCGTTTATTACGCGAAGTAAAACCCGCAGAAACACCAGTGTTATCATTTACATCTGACGCAACCGCAATCGGTGACGGTGTTATGACAATGGCATTGATGCCAACCAACAGCGTCGAAGCCATTGTAAAAGAAATGCAAAATGACGGTATAAATAATTTCATTGTTTTGGCCCCAAATAATGAATCCGGGAAATTGATGGCCGGTGGAGCAAAAAAATTAGCATCAGATAAAAAAATGGCATTATCTGGAATATTTTATTACAAAGAAAATGATTCCGAATCCATAAAAAATGCGACATTTAATGCGACTGTAAACGATGCCCGCACAGCGGCCAATACGCGTGCGATGGAGATTTTATCTGATATTTTAACAAACGAAGATTTAACCAGTGTGGAAAAATCATCATTGACTGATCAATTAGATAAAATATCAAAATCCGACACATTGGGTGAATTACCGTTTAATGCCGTTTTGTTTTTGGGAAATGCGTCTGACACGAAAACATTGGCATCTTTTTTACGTTATTACGGGGTAAATGCACGTGATGCACGTTTTTATGGTACCGCGATGTGGGACGGAACCGACATATCCAGTGATTTAACCATGTCTGGTGCAAAATATGCCGCATTGCCAGAAATATCTGCATGGTTTACAGAACAGTATCAATTAATATCTGGAAATACACCAAACCATTTATCTGCGTTTGGTTATGACGCAACAAATTTGGCAATCGGTATGTTGTATTCTAATAAAACAAATACGGAATATTTATTAAACCCCAGCGGTTATTTAACCTCGGCCGGATTAATACGTTTACGCCCAAATGGCGATAATCAACGTGGATTGCGAATTATGGAATTAAATGGTACAGGGTCCCCACGAACAGTGCATGCTGCCGACAAGAATTTCATCAAACAAATCTATACCATCGAACCACGTAATATTATCCCAGCAAACGCATTACCGTTACAAACCGACGGTATAAATCCGATGGATTATATTAATATACCCACCAGATTTAAAACAAAATATAAATCAAAAACATATGGTAATTCCGTTAAATCTGCAAATAAATCTTCCCAAATACAAGAAAATATTATCATATTACCCGAAGATGATAACGAAGTGATTGAAAACCCGGATTTTCAATCGGCCACCACAGAAAAAATAAGTAAAACATATATAGATTCTGTTGAAATTAATTAATAACAAATGCCGGCAAAACCGGCATTTGTTATTGTGATTTATAATTCATATACAAATATACGATGCGGGTATTTTTTTCCACCGTATTTTGTCCAACCGGATTTTAATTTAATTACACGCACCGGATGCAAATCAGGTATTTCAAAATCCATAGAAATTATCACATTTAATTTATTTTTATATTTAATCAAATATCTGGTTATATCGGGTCCCAAATAGACAACTGCTACATCATATTTTTTATTTGTATTTTTCAGGTATTTAAACGCATCACACCAATATGTTCGAACAGGCAGAATAAAAAATAAATAATCTAATACAGTTGAAACAAATGCTGAAAATGGCATATTTTCCACCGCATCAACAGCGTTAACATCACAATGTCGTGCAATATAACGGGCAACCCCACCAAACCCCGAACCGACTTCAATAATATTTTTGGTTGTTGGATAATGTGTGTTAATTTCTTTGGCTAATGCGGAACGTAATTTTTGTGGGCTGGGAACAAACGGCGGCTGATGTCGCACATTAACACAAATAAAATATTCCAAAAATTTTATCCCCAGATATAAATCAATGATGATAAAA
>JAZUKY010000031.1:0-7594 GCA_045643525.1 Candidatus Enterousia sp.
ACTTATCAATACAGAGCAATTTTTTTGTGACCTCAAATTGAATATTGGTGGTGATGGATATGGTTCTTGACAGGTTAGACGATACATGCTGGTATTAATTTCTATGCCTGTGTTTGTTTTTGCCATCGCATCCAATGCCTCAGATTGCATTGGACGCCAATATTCTTCGCGGCCCAACCCCATTTTTTTTGGTAAATCCAGATGTGCCATCCATGTAAATAAACCACTGGCGGCGGCATCTTTAACATTTTTCCAATATGTATATAATGCGTGCATTTGTTTGTCGGGTTCAAATTCAATCACATCATGCATATTGTATAACGCACCGTTGTATTCAATGAAATGTGTGGAACCAATTATATAATCGGGACGCAATATATTTACCGCCAATTCAAAATAACGACGCCATTTTGGGGTGTTAAAAAAATCAACCTCCATCCCACGTAAAATTTTTATATTATATTTATCTTGCAATTTATCCAGTATGGCAAAAAATACAATAAATTTTTTCATCACTGAATTAAATGAAGAACTGTATATATTGGAGAATCCATGCATTTTTGCATATTTATACATACGTGCACTTTCTATATTTGGATGAACAATAAAATGATTTGATATACCGATTGTTTCGAATCCCGCCATTTCGGCAGTTGCAGCCATTTCGTCCGCAGAATTTTTACCATCAAATCCAAGTGTATGTGTGTGCAGTGTAAATGTTTGCATGTTATTTTTCTTTGTCTTTTAAAATTTTACCTGTGGTGCAATACGTTCGTTTTCGGTCATTTTAAATAAATTTTCGTGTTTAATACCGAACATGTTCGCAATAATGTTTGATGGAAATTGTTCGATTTGTGTATTTAAACGCATTACCACTGTGTTATAAAATTGACGTGCAGATTGAATTTTTGTTTCTGTATCAGATAACTCGCGTTGCAATTCTAAAAAATTTTCGTTGGCACGCAATGTTGGATAATTTTCAACGTTTGCGAATAACGTTTTCAATGTCCCGGTTAAATGGTTTTCAGCGTTCATACGGTCATTGGTATTTGTGGCGTTTATTGCCATATTGCGGGCAGATATTACCGCATTAAGTGTTTCTTTTTCATGGGCGGCACTGGCACGTACAGATTCAACCAAATTCGGAATCAAATCATATCTGCGTTTTAATTGTGTATCAATTGTTGCAAAAGCCTCTTTGGATTGGTTGCGTAATGCAATTAAATTGTTATATACACAAATAATATACAATAAAATTAAGGCAATAATTGCAATTGTTGTCCACATAATAAATCCTTTTGTTTGTATGCGATGGTATTATAAAAAAAATTTTTTGTGTCCCGCAATAAAAAACGGTGCCTGGATAGGCACCGTCATTTTTTAGAAAAAATAATTATTTTTTCCAAAATGCAAATCCACGACGTGCAGATTTTTCTTCACGTTGTTTGCGATCTTCGGTGGAACGGCGACGTTCTGCACGACGTTCCTGATATCTGCGTGCGGATTCTTCGTCACGTTGAATCAATGTTAATGTTTTGGCTGACAATTTGCCATTACGAACCTCATCTTCGAATTCAACGATGTCATTTTCATTTAAAAAGCGAATACCAGCCGCTTTCATTACACTGGAATGAATAAAAACATCATCTGTGTTGCCATCTTCATTTGGTGTATCTGGGCAAATAAAGCCATAGCACAATTTACCGTTGTAAAATCTAACTTTACCTTGACGCATAATCTTTGTCCTTATGTTATGCTGTTATGGTTCCGTGAAACGCCAAAGAACCTGAATGTATTTTGCCGAAAATTAAAAATTAAAGCAAGCAAATAAAATAAATATGATTTGTTGTTTGTATTCCTAAAATTTGATAAAAAAATAATCCGCACATAATGGCGGATTATTTTTTATCAATAGAAACCATTAATTCAATGCGTCTTTCAATGCTTTACCAGCTTTGAATTTTGGTTGAACAGATGCAGCAATTTTGATTGTTTCGCCTGTCTGTGGGTTGCGACCTGTTGTTGCTTTGCGTTTTGCAGTTGCAAATGTACCAAAACCAACCAAACGAACTTCGCCTTTCTTTTTCAAAACTTTGGTAACTGTGTTAATGAAAGCATCCAAGCAAGCAGCGGCTGTGCCTTTGGTAACTTCGCATTCATTTGCGATTGCTTCAATCAATTGCATTTTGTTCATGTGTTTCTCCTTTCATAGAATTAGATAAGCTGTCGCAGTGCCACGGCAATGTCGATGAAATTTTTCTTAATTTCATGGACATTGCCTGTCCTGCTTGATTCAAAGCGTAGAGAATTCGGGCCTTTAAGTCAAGAACATATTTATTTTTCCCTGAAAATCAAAAAGTTGACAAAAATGGTGATAAAAAAACGCCGGTTTTTCGGCGTTTTTTTTATCGGACGGCATTTGCACGAATGGCACGTGCCCCCGGGGAATTATTTTCACATAAAACCCAGTCACCCGTTGCACCAACAACGTGGACAGTGCGAAAATGGTTAGGGGTTGATGTCAACAAAGTGAAAATAACGATTGTCCAAAACAGTAATTTGGTTCCCTCCCACGGTTTTTTAAAACCATCACGGTTAAATTTATCCTTTAACAGATTTTGATACAATTCCCAACCCCACATGAATATCAAAATCATTGTAATAAAAAAGAATCCGATTGTAACATATTGAACAATTGGACGTATGCCGGTTGCCAATGAATCCCATGTTGATACATTGGCGGGGCATACATATAATTCAGTCCCCTGTAAATTACTGGGGATATTAATGGCGGTATGGGGCATTAATTGTAAATCAAACGATGATGCAACAACGATTGCAGTCAATGCGATAAGCGTAAACATCATATTTTTATTCATTGATTGACCCCTGAAAATGTTCGTTTTATTATATCATAAATAATTAAGCGTTTGCAATTTTATAAATAATTCTTTACAATTTCAATTATGTGGCACAAAAGCAGAAATATAGTTGTTGGTTTAACCACGTTTAATTTGGAGATGTTGCGAATTTCGATTCCAGCATTGGGGCGTTTACAACAAAAATTTATGTTGATTGTGTATAATGATAACCCGTCTGTGGTGTTACAGGCGTCAACAATACGAAAATTGGGATATCGTGGCGATTTAAAAATCGTTAATGGAATGGAACATATTGGATTGTTGGGTGCACGTGTTGAAATCGTGCGATGTGCATACAAATTTGTACCACGTGCCCAATGGATTGTTTTTGTTGACGATGATGATATGTTGACATCGTTGGGGAAAATACCTGATGTATCTGTGGATAATTTTGCAATTGTGCAAAGTGCGATTGTTTTGAATCACAGGGTCCAAGATTTATTTAGGGCAATTGAAAATCCAGACAGTTGTGTCCCAGATGGTGATAATATTGTTATGTTGCGTCCCCATTTTGGTTTTGCGGGAACATTGATACGTATGGATACGGCCATTGGTTTTGCGGATGCATTGAATTCGATTATGCCGGATTTGCAAAAAATCGGTGACAGTTTGAATTTTTATCCGCCGATTGATGCGGCAATGTGGACCATGTTGGGAACATATGCCCGTTTCATCAGTGCAACATCGGCACCAATATTTATGGATTCGCAAAATTATATTGCAGTAAAAATTAACAATGCAAATACCAAATACGGGTTACCCGCCAATCCGGCACATTCACCAATTGAATATTATGAAAATGCGGTGAACAGATATAATACGTGCCTGTCTAATTTTTTGAATGCAACATCAGATGCCGCCCCACAGGGACAAAATTGAATAAAAATATGATATTTTAATTCCAAATGTAATTAATTATGTGGTTGCATTATGTTGTGATTTATATCACACTTGCATAACGATTTATAAGCACAAAGCCATAAGGATGGATAAAAAATGACATATGATGATATACGTAAGGTTTATTTAGATTATTTTAAATCGCATGGGCATACAATTGTTCCATCGGCATCATTGATACCAAATGATCCGACACTGTTGTTCACGGTTGCGGGTATGGTGCCTTGGAAGGGAATTTTACAGGGAACAGAACCTGCGTTTGCAACACGTGTTGCCGATGTTCAAAAATGTATTCGTGCCGGTGGTAAACATAACGATTTGGACGAAGTTGGCTTTGATGGACGTCATCATACGTTTTTTGAAATGTTGGGAAATTGGTCATTTGGTGATTATTTCAAAGAAGAAGCGATTAAAATGTCATGGGATGTTTTAACCCAGGTAATCGGTTTGGACCCAAAAAGAATAGTTGTAACAACACATATCAGTGATGATGAGGCAACCGATATTTGGAAAAAGGTTGCCGGCAAAGACGCAATCAGATTGGACAAGGATAATTGGTGGTCTGCGGGTGACACGGGTCCATGTGGTCCATGTACAGAAATGCATTATGATATGGGTGATCATTTATTTGGTGATGTCCCAGGCAGTCCGGATGAAGACGGGGGCCGGTATGTTGTAATATGGAATAACGTTTTTATGCAATATGACAGGGATGCCAATGGTAACCTTAGCCCATTGCCACAACAAAATGTGGATACAGGGGCCGGATTGGAACGTTGGGCGGCTGTATTACAGGGGGTAACAGATAATTATGATACAGATTTATTCCGTAATTTGATATTTGCAACTGAAAGTGTTACGGGGGTAAAGCGTACGGCGGAAAATGTTTCTTCGTTCAAGGTTATCACAGATCATTTGCGGGCGGTTGGTTTTGCAATTGCCGATGGGGTTATTCCATCAAATACAGACCGTGGGTATGTTATTCGCCGTATATTACGTCGTGCAATGCGTCATGGCCAGATGTTGGGACATCGTGGGGCATTGTTGTCAAAACTGTATCCAGCATTGATTACAGAAATGGGGGCGGCATATCCAGAATTGGCGGCAAACGAACAACGTGTTGTTGAAATTATCCAAAACGAAGAAAATGCATTTGCCGATATGTTACAAAATGGTATGAAATTATTGGATGCCGAATTACCAAAGGTTAATAATGGTATATTACCGGGTGATATTGCGTTTAAATTATTTGATACATATGGTTTCCCATTGGATTTAACCCAAATGATTTTGCGTGATAAACAAATGGATGTTGATACGGCCGGTTTTGAAAAATGTATGACCGAGCAAAAGGAACGTTCCCGTGCAGATACCAAGGGAACACGTACATTGTGGGAATCACAGACGCAATTGTCTGCGACGGATGATGCATCCAAATATGGACCGGTTGCGGATATGCAATCAACAGTTTTGGCGATTTTGCGTGATGGTGAATTTGTGCAAAACGCAAATTCTGGTGATATGGTTGAAATTGCGCTGGATAAAACCAATTTTTATGGCACCCAAGGTGGCCAGGTTGGTGACAGTGGTGAATTAACCGTTGGTGGTGAATCTGTTATGACTGTGTCAGAGGCATCCCGTGTTGGTAATATTGTTATTCACAAGGGGACATTAACCGCAGATATAAAAAATGGTGATATTGTTAATACGGTTATTAACACCGCCACCCGTCAACAAACCGCACGTGCACATACGGCAACCCATCTGTTACAGGCGGCATTGCGTCGTGTATTAAACGAAGATGTTGAACAACGTGGTTCAAAGGTATCACCGGATTCAGTGCGTTTTGATTTTTCATTTGGACGTGCAATGACGGCGGATGAAAAACAATCCGTCGAAGATTTGGTAAATGCATGGATTAATGCCGATATGCAGGTTTTACACGAAGAAATGGAAATCGAACAGGCTAAGGCACGTGGGGCAATGGCATTGTTTGGTGAAAAATATGGAAATGTCGTTCGTGTTATTACCGCTGGCGATGTATCGTGTGAATTATGTGGTGGAACACATATCAATCATACGGGTGAAATTATTCGTGCCAAAATTAACAAAGAAAAATCCATCAGCAGTGGTATTCGTCGTATTACAATGTCTGTTGGAACATTGGCGGAATAGGGTATATAACGAAAAAACAAATCGCTGGATTTTATCCGGCGATTTATTTTATGGCATTGATTGATTTTATTTGTGCACTGTGTTATTTGAATAAACCAGAAAAGTTGTTTGCTAAAAAATAATATTTATATTTTTTAATGTATAATTGATATCCCTATATAAATGGGGATTTTTTGTTTGTATATCGATATGGAATTAATTAAAACGCATACGGTTTGGCACGGAAATTCTCACGTGCCTGTTGAACATTTAATGATGCATCGGATGCATTACGACCATTGTCAATCAAATCCAGTGAACCGTAATATGCAGTCATCATCGGATCATATGCGTTGTCGGACGAAATCCATTTGTCGGTATCAGAATTTGGATTGCCATATTTATCTAAAACGTTTTGCCAAAATGCCAAAATCTTTTTTTCACGCTGATTGGCAAATTTTTCATGTGCACCCTCTAATTCATTAACGTCATTATTGTATAATACACGCCAAACAACATTATCTGTTGCATTACTGGTAAAATATACGGTAATTGTTTCACCGGTATTTTCACGAATTAAATGAAATTCAGATGCATATAACAAACCACGTTTGCGGGCCAAACTGTTTATGCATTTTTCCAATTTGTCGGGTATAACAACCCCCTGTTGGCGGCATTCATAGTCCAAATTATACTTCCAATCCGGAACAATTGTATAAATGATACTGTTGTTGGGACGTGGGGAATACAGCCCCTTGTTTCGTAGAAATAAATTTTGGACATCTTCGAACGGCATTCCCAACATTATGCCCGCAATATCAAACGTTTCAACTGGGGCGGGATCGGCCCCCATGTTTAATGATACAGAATCCGTTGTTATATCGGCATCAGACGAAGATACAATCGCAAAATCATCAAACGCATCTTCGGCAAATGCGGATATGGGGGTAATTAGATTGACCAATATAAACAAGGTACTAAAATATTTCTTCATTATGTTACTGCTTTATAATTTCTGTTACCGCAAAACGGAACATTGTTGCGGGATCAATGCCGTTATTTAAATCTTTGCGAAATTTGTTTTGCTCTGTTTGATATTTAGGGCGCAAAAACGGTTCAAAAATCCATTTTAGGGTTAATTTATCATGTGATACCTGTGGTGTTTCTGTAAAATTATTGGATTCGTTCCATGTTTTTGTTGTAAAAAATACAATCCAATAATCACTGTTTGGGGGACGAACGATTTGATCTAATTGTACAATCCTAAGCATTTTTTTATTTGCCATTTGTTCGATTTCTGGCAAAATCGCACGATTCCATTCAGAAAATACAGACGATAAAGACATTCTTTTTAATGTGTCTTTTTGTGCGGTTATACTGTTATTATATGGACTGACAGAAAAATATTCATGCAAATATTTCGCAACGAAAAATTTTTGTAATTCCGTATTGTCCATCATATCCGGACTTTGTGGCATCCCAGGACGATATTTTGATAAACGACCAGGTTGAAAAAAGTATACCGATGTTTCGTGTTGCATGCCGGCATCATATATTGTTGCACCCAAAAATATTGCAACAAATGTCACCAATATTAAAATTAAACCGATAAAAAATGA
>JAZUKY010000032.1:0-5140 GCA_045643525.1 Candidatus Enterousia sp.
GTTCCGCCAATTTACGCATTATATCATCACGTGTTTCTTTGGCAATTATTGATGCCGCCGCAATAGACAACGATTTTGCATCCCCATGTACAACGGCACGTCCCATCAATCCCGCAGGCATACGATTGCCATCAATTAAACAAAAATCTGGATGTTGGGATAATTTTTCTGTGGCCCGTCGCATTGCCAACAATGACGCCTGCAAAATATTTATTTCATCAATTTCCGCCGGGCTGCATTCCGCCACCGCCCAAATAGTATTTTCTGTAATCCATTTAAATGCCAGCGTACGCATACGTTGCGTCATTTGTTTTGAATCACGTATTATAACGGGGATTTCAATATCACGATGCGGGAATATCACAGCTGCCGCAACCACCGGTCCACACAATGGGCCCCGCCCTGCCTCATCACAGCCGGCGATAAAGGCATTACCGTATTCTGCTTCGATTAAAAAATTTGGAATTTCGTGCATCAATCAATAACACCTATATCGCCATACGATCGGCAATTTGTTGTTGAACATATTCATCTTCGCTGTTATACATTGGCCATTTTCCATCCGATAAATCACGTAATGTATTCAACGGCTGATCCAATCTGGCACGATATAACCACAAATTTGCAATCACACGTTTTATATATCCACGTGTTTCATAGGCCGGAAAACTTTCGATATATAACAATGGGTCTGTGGTCGAAAATCTTTTTTCAAAATTTACCAACATTTTCATTCCTGCATTATATGCGGCCAACATTTTTATTATATTTTTATTAATATTGGGATGCCCCAATAAATCAACAATAAACTGTTGCCCCAAAAACATGTTATGTTCTGGTTTAGCCATATCAATATCAGACATGACAACCTTGTTTTTACGTGCAATCAAACGTGCCGTACTGGGCATCAATTGCATTAAACCATTTGCCCCAACATTAGATTTTGCATTTGTTTTAAAACCACTTTCTTGTTTTGTTATTGCCAATAACAATGCACGATCAATCGACCATCCACCCATTGGTTCCCAATCGGGTAACGGATATTGTGCAGAATAAATTATATCATCATCAATTTCCAAAATCCCCCTGTCACGGATAACCCCGGCCGATTGCATTGCTGTACGTGGCACCCCATATGCAGTCGAAACGGCATTTACAGCATGCAACAATTTGTCGGATGCATTTGACGTAATCAAATATTTCATATAATTATCCGCCCTGTCGATATTTCCAACCTGAATTAATGCCAACGCCATACGGCCATATTTTGTGTCTTTGATTGTGTTAATGTCATCTTTGGTACAATCTTGCTCAAAAAATTCATACCTTGGTACGCCCCCCAACATTGTTGCAGACAACGCCCCATAAAAAGACATTGGATATGCAGCCGCAATTTTCCAATATTTTTTTGCCACCTTGCGTTCACCCATAGCATCAGCAGAACGACCGGCCCAGAATGCAGCCTCTATCTTGCGGGCATCATTAATTTGACTTAGATTCAAAATTTCACTGAAATATTTTTTACTTTCCTTATACTTTTCATCTTTGAAATACAACAGGCCCATCGTCCATAATCCATATTCTGAACGTGCATCCGATGCAACGAACCCCCATTTTTTTGCCATTTCAAATTCACCATTTGTATAATAAACGTATGACAATCGTCCCGCCAAACGACCGAAATCCGCATCCGTTAAACTGTGACGGAAATTAGAATCTTCTAATACCTGACGGGCATTTTTCGTTCGACCACTGCGAATTGCACGACGAAATTTAGTAATTTTTTTATCAATATCGCCATAATATTTCTTTTTCGTCCATGTTTCAGATTGTGCGGTTTCAATCGATTTTCCACCATTAATAATCTTTGGCATAACCGCACGACGAACATTTGCCTTTTTACGCTTGGCAATTTCACACATACGTTGTGCACCAGGCATATTATAATATTTATTCATCCAATCGGCAATTTCCTGGCCACGGGTCCGATATGTTTTTGAAACGTATCTTTGATACAAAATTTCATTTATTAACAATTTGTCTTGAATTTTCGGTTCCAATTTAATTGCGGCATCAATTTTTTCCCGTCCCTGTAATGAAAATATTTGGGTATATAAATCGGCATCCGAATCCGATAAAATGTCTAATTTATCGGCGGCACCAGCCATAATTGGCAACAACAGTGCAATAAAAAGCATTAATATTTTTTTCATGATATTTAAAATAATGATGTTTTTGGCAAATGACAAACCTGGGCGCCTTCGTCAGCCTCTGGTATTTGGTCAATAATTTTTTTAAAATCTGCAATACGTGAAAATTTACGATACACAGACACAAAACGAACAAATGCAATTGGATCCAGATTTAATAATGAATCAGATACCATTTGACCAACCATACTACTGGTAACGGTATCATCTGCGGTTTCTGTTTCCAGTCGTCTGTGAATAGATGTAACCAAACGTTCTATTTGTTCTTCGTCAACTTCACGATTATGGCACGCCACAATAATACTGTGACGTAATTTTTCACGATCAAACGGTTCCAATTTGCCACTGTTTTTACGAACCATTAAATCGCGCATTTGAATACGTTCAACGGTTGTAAATCTGGCACCGCATTGATTACAAACACGACGACGGCGAATAATCGCATCTTCGGTATCTGGTCGTGAATCTGTAACACGACTGTCTGTTGAACTGCAATATGGACATCTCATAACAGGGTTAAGAATAGCAATCAAAATAAATCGCTGCAAGCGATATTTTTAGATAAATAAATTATCAAAAACATAAAAAATTACACTTTTTATAAAAATCAAGTGTTTTATTTGCATCAAATCCCCCAAGCCAAACATTTTTACCCCCAAAAATATGATAAAATGTTTCGTGTTGAAACAGCGAGAGAGAATTGGATAAATATCTGAATAAAATTTTAGCCGGCGATTGTATCGAAATTATGCGTAATATCCCAGACGCATCTGTTGACGCCGTTTTTGCAGACAGTCCATATAATTTACAATTGGGCGAAAAAACATTATATCGCCCCGAAGATCAAACAGCCGCACGTGCCGTACGTGATGCATGGGATTCTTTTGCCAGTCCCGCAGAATATGATGAATTTACCAGACAATGGATGCGTGAATGTAAACGCGTATTAAAACCAGATGGTGCAATGTGGGTAATTGGCAGTTATCATAATATTTTCCGGGTTGGTTCAATATTACAGGATTTGGGTTTTTGGATTTTAAATGACATTGTTTGGGTAAAAACGAATCCAATGCCAAATTTTCGTGGAACCAGATTTACAAATGCCCATGAAACATTGATATGGGCAACCCCACAAAAAACGGGCAAGTATACATTTAATTATGAAACTATGAAAAAATTAAATGGTGGGAAACAAATGCGTTCAGATTGGGACATTAATATATGTTTGGGCGAAGAACGCGTCAAAGACGAAAATGGCAAAAGCCTGCACAATACCCAAAAACCAATGGATTTGTTACGTCGTGTGATTTTATCGTCAACAAAACCCGGTGATATAATATTGGATCCATTTGTTGGTTCCGGAACAACTGCGGCGGCAGCCCGTGAATTAGGCCGTCAATTTATTGGTATCGATCGTGATACATCATATGTTGATGCCGCCCGCCAACGTGTTAACAATATTACCCCAATTGATTTGTCAGATATTGAGGTAACCAATCCAAAACGCGCCGAAATTCGAGTGGCATTTCGTGAATTAATCGATGCAGGATTGCTGTATATCGGACAAACACTGGTCAGCCCACGTGGTGAACGCGTTATGATAACCCGTGACGGTCAATTGACACATTCGTTATATGGTACAGCATCAATCCATGTTATGGCGGCCAAATTACAACACAGTGTCAGTTTTAATGGTTGGGATTATTGGTCCGCAGAAAAACGTGATGGCACATTGGTTGCAATTGATGAATTACGAAAATACGTTCGTAATATAAAGCAAAACATGAAACAGGCGGCATAATTGCCAATTTTATAAAAAAACACTTGATTTTATATGATTTTCCGACATAATTGTTAATGTTCCTGCCACTGGCATGGTGTTAGTGGCTGTATAAACCAAAGGATCTAAAATGGCTTTTTATGAAAGCGTCTTGGTTTTCCGCCAGGACTTGACCGAACCGCAGGTTAAAGAAAAAGCGGCAAAATTTGCTGACATTATCAAAGAATTGGGTGGCAATGTAAAATCAACAGAATTCTGGGGATTGAAAAATTTGGCATATATCATTCGTAAAAACCGCAAGGCACATTATGTAATGTTGAATATCGAATTGGATGGTCAACAGATTACAGAATTAGAACGCCGTTCACGTATCGACGAAGATGTTATCCGTTTCTTGAACGTACGCGTTGAAGAATTGTCCACAACACCATCTATTATGATGAAGAAAAACACAGAAGAAGAGGCAGAATAATGGCAGTCCGTGCAGCAATATTTCGCAAAAAAGCGAATCCGTTAAAGGGTAAAAAAATCGATTATAAAGACACCAAGTTGTTGTCACATTATATCACAGAACGTGGTAAAATCGTTCCATCACGTATTAGTGGTGTTTCCCAAAAAGATCAACGCGCATTGGCCCAGGCAATTAAACGTGCACGTCATTTGGGATTGATGCCATTTGTTCGTAACAATTTGGGTTAATTTTAATACATTTGGGATAGCTTCCCTAACTTTTAATAAAAAAGGACAGATAAAATGAAAGTTATTTTAACAGAAAAAATTGCAAAATTGGGAAATATCGGTGACACAATCGAAGTAAAGACAGGTTTTGCACGAAATTATTTGTTGCCCAATGGCAAAGCAATGCGTTGGTCACGTGAAAACATCGCAGTGTTTGAAGCAAAAAAAGCAGAATTAACAGCCCGTCAAGAAGCAGCCAAAAAAACTGCTGAATCATATGTTGATGCTGTGAAAAATGCAAAATTATACATGATTCGTCAGGCCGGTGACACAGGTCAATTGTATGGTTCTGTATCAACACGCGACATTGCACGTATGTTGAAGGATGTTGCAAATGTTTCCGTTGAATCTGCACAGGTTTTATTGGGTGCCCCGATTAAATCAATTGGTGCATTTGATACAAAAATTGCAT
>JAZUKY010000033.1:0-11915 GCA_045643525.1 Candidatus Enterousia sp.
CGCATGTTGTGCGCCCTGATGCGGTTGTTGTTGCCTGGACAAACGAATCTGGTGAGCGTATGCAGGCTGAAATGTCCGGATTGCCCGCCCGTATTGTTCAACATGAAACAGATCATTTGGATGGAAAATTATTTATAGATTATTTGTCACCCGTTCATCGGGAAATGGTTATGCGCAAGGTTCGGAGACATAAAAAATGAAATTAGTATTGATGGGAACAAATGATTTTGTTGTTCCTATGTTTGAGGCGTAGCGTGCCGCAGGACATGAAATAATGGCGGTTTTTACACGCATGCCAAAGCCCCAGGGACGAAAGCAAATTTTAACCAAATCGCCTGTTCATGTTTGGGCGGATAAATATGGCTTGCCCGTTTTTCATAAAACATCGGAATATAATTTTTCACCGGATATGGTTGTTGTTGTTTCATATGGGGCTATATTACGTGATAATGTATTGGACAGTGCGCCGTGTATAAATATTCACCCCAGTGACTTACCAAAATATCGCGGTCCATCACCAATTAAGACGGCTATTTATAATGGTGATAAAAAATCCAGCGTATGTTTAATGCAAATAACCCCTGATTTAGATGCCGGCGACATTTATATGCGATGTGAATTTGAAATTGATGAAAATGATACAAATGAAATTGTTGAAAAACGTGTGTCTGAAATTGGATCACAAATGTTGGTAAAATATTTGGAGAATCCGACTGCGTATGGTGCAATCAAACAAAATGGACAGCCGACATTTACACGTAAATTTACGGGTGCCGATGAAATTATTGATTGGTCAAAATCAGTGTGTGATATTCATAATCAAATACGTGCATTGGGGGCGGGACGAACAAAAATAAATGGTATGGATGTAAAAATTTTGCAAACGCGCGTTAATGGTGATAAATTGGATATTATTCAATTACAGCCGGCTGGAAAAAAGTCTATGGATTGGAAAAGTTTTGTAAATGGTCTGCATGGTGCGGATATAAAATTAGGGGAATAGTAATGTCAAAAACGAATTTGTGTGGTAAATTTGAAACACGTGTTGAATTATCTAAATTTAACAATAATGGATTGTGTGAATGTATGGGGTGTGTTGACCATAATAATTGTAATAATTGTGAAAAAATGTTAACATCATCACACAAATGCGATGGGTGTAAATCAGTTCGTTCAGTTGGTGTTCCAAAAATTTGTTTGTATTGTGAAAATTCAGGACCGTATAATCATTCAAATGAACGGATATGTTTTGATGTGACTTCACTTCGTGTTGAAGTGTTTGGACCACGTTGTGTAAAATGGAATGAAACGTGCTCAAATTTTGTTTTGTCTGGAAATTATCGTAATCGTCAAAGATAATAATTATGCGGTATAGGGTAAATATTGAATATGATGGAACCGATTTAATCGGTTGGCAGGAAAACCGTCAGGGTCCATCTGTTCAGTCTGTGATAAAAGACGCAATTGAAAAATTTTGCGGTATGCGTCCTGATGTTGTTGGGGCTGGGCGAACTGATGCCGGGGTGCATGCGGTGTCAATGGTTGCACATTTTGATTTAGATGGTGATTTTGACGCAAATACTGTAATGCGTGCGGCTAATTTTTATTTAAATGATAAACCAGTAACAATATTATCATGTGATAATGTCGCAGTTGATTTTCATGCCCGTTTTGATTGCATTGCCCGTCATTACAAATATGTTGTGTTAAATCGTGGTGGAAAACCTGTGTTAAACAAAAATCGTGTTTGGTGGGTGCCACGTAAATTAGATGTTGAAGCAATGCGTGGGGCGGCAATGCAATTGATTGGAAAACATGATTTTACCAGTTTTCGCAGCAGTGAATGTCAAGCAAAGAGTCCAATAAAAACGATGGATAAATGTGAAATAACCATAGATGGGGATGAAATTATTTTTGAATTTTCTGCACGTTCTTTTTTGCATCATCAGGTACGAAATATGGTTGGAACGTTGATAGAAATTGGGTTGGGGAAACCGTATAATATAAATGAAATATTTGCCGCAAAAAATCGTAGTGCTGCTGGGCCAACCGCACCTGCATCTGGATTATATTTTATTTCGGCGGATTATGCCAACGACGTTTTGTTATAATGTATTTAATATAACCGTTTGATGTAATGGTAAAACCACCGCGTAAAATTTTTGCGTTACATTGTGGGGCATCTATATGAAAGTATGAAACAATAAAATCCAGCGTTTTATCGTTGCACAAATATTCAATGTTTTTCATTAATGGAACAAATTTTTGAATATAAACTAATTTGAATTTATCTGTATTAAATGTATGAACCCCGTGATCGGCATGATGACGTCTATTTTTTTTATCGTTTGTTACCCCAATTGTATTTTTCCATGTATTAAATGTGGTTTGATGACGTTTGTTACTGGCGTGATTAAAACTTAGTTGATTGTTTTCTACAAATCCGACTAATTCGTGATCGTTGGTGGAAAAAAATACCGGTTTTGATGTGATTATTGTTAATGTGATGCCAATAATTACAAAAATACATGCAATAATATATTTATTAAACCAATATTTGGTTCGTAATAAAATTATACACATCAGTCCCATAATTATGAAAAATACGGCTGTATTTGGTATATCGGATATTATTAAATTTGATATTGGTAAATTGGCAATATAATTTGCCAATAAAAGTGTGTGTTGATAAATATTATGTGCGATATCCAATGGTACCGGCCAGCCAAATAGTGTTGTTAATGTGCCGATTGCAACCATTGGCATAATTGCGATTGAAAATATCGGTAACAGTATTAAATTGCCAAACAGACCATATGTTGGAAATATATGAAAATGCATAATAACAAATGGTGCGGTGAATATTGTTGCAACGATTGCTGTTAGTAATGCAGCGTAAATAAATTTAAAAAAGTTATTTTTGGGCATCTGTGGTTTAATATCAGACCACAACCACGTTAAACCGAATATTGCCGAAAATGATAATTGAAATCCGATTTGCATGACACTGTGTGGGTTTATTAAAAATAATACACAAAAAGCAATACAGACATTACGCATTGAAAATACGCGTCGGCCAAAAACAAATGCAGTAAATGCCAATATTGTCATTAAAAATGCACGAAATGTTGCAATATTGGTTCCAGATAACAGTAAATAAAATGCTAAAACATTTCCGGTACATAACAATGCTGGAATTTTGGCTGGGATTCGACGGGTTATTTGTGGAATACAACGAAAAAATGTATAAAATATTAAGTATAGCCATCCGGATATCAGCGTTATGTGAAAACCGCTGATTGACCATACGTGGCCAATGCCGGTTGTTGTCCATGTCGTTTTTTCTGATTGTGAAACCGCATTTTTATATCCTAATATCAGTGCGTCTGTTAAAAAAGAATTGGCTGATTGATGTATCTTGGTACGTAATACATGTATGTTATGGTTGGAACTATGATTAATTGTTTCATATGATTTTATATAACCTGTGGCGGTTAAATTATTAAAGTATGCCCATCGTGCAAAATCGAATCCATTTGGGATGTCTGGAATTTTGGGTTTAAATAATGCAATGTTCGCATAAATATTGTCGCCAATTTGTGGAATTTTGATATCGTTGTCATTATTAATTGATACACGTATTGTGGCACGTGTACCATTTAAACCAATGTCGGATACCGGAATGTTTAGGTATATTTGGGTATTACGTGGGGTATATTCTATGTTTGAAACGATGCCGGTTACACTTGTGTCACGTATGTCATGTGGCAGTATAGGGGTATTTAATAAATTTGTAAATGTACACGCATAACAAAAACCAAATATGATGATTGTTAATGCACGTAATAAAATTGGAATTTTAATAAATATCGTGATGCTGCATAGTACTAAACAAATATAACATATCCAACCGGTCGGTTCAGTTGAATATGAAAAATATGTGACCGCCCCCGCGGTCATTAAAAATGGAAAATATAAAAATTTATTTTGTGTTTGGTTATGCAAAAAATTTTGCATAAATTTTATTTTTGTTTTGCACATCCGTTTCTAAGTGCCTCTAAACGTAAAAATTCGGCTCTTTCTGCATCAGATAAAATCTCTTTTTGTTTTAACTGTTTCCATAGGCTGTATTCTGGTGCTGTCAGCGCACTTTTTTCATTGTTGCATTGTTTGCAGGCTAAAATTTCTTTGCTTTCTTTTCGTAATTCTTCTTGACGACTAAGTGGTGGTTCATGTTCTACAGAACCGGAAAGTGATATTTTTTTCCATTTTAGACAGTATGGACAACAAAAATATGTTTTTAACGACAAATTTGGTTCAGATAATTTGGAATTTGATTTTTTTTGTTTCGATTCCCTATTTCGTGTGTTCATAGTGTTTGTTCCTTAGTTATCTAATAGAAAAAAACAGGGTAATAGATTTTGGCTATTCCCTGTTCAAATATGCCCATTGGGCATTTGCGATTTTTTCGATGGATGTTTTTATATTTGCCATCACAACCCCAATGCAGTACGATACATTTGTGTTAATTCGTCTGTTTCTTCCAATTCATCTGGATCCATTTTGCGCAAACGTATCATTTGGCGAATGTATTTTGGATCATATCCTGCAGACTTAGCTTCGTTAAAAATCTCTTTTATATCGGCGGCAATTGCGGCTGATTCTTCGTTTAATTTTTCAACACGTTCGATAAAGCTGGTTAATACAGCATTATCAAATGCACCATGATTTGCGTTTTTCATTGCAGATTTCCCCTTGTTTATTTACAAAGTTTATGATATACAATTAATCGCAAAAATCAAGAAAAACAAAAAAGCAAGAGGAAGCAAAAAATGAAAAAACTTACAAAAATAACATCCTCAATCGGGCCGAAGTCTGAAACACGTGAAGTTTTGACTAATATGATTCGTGCAGGGGTTAATATTTGTCGTTTAAATTTTAGCCATGATACAGGTGATGTTCAAGGGGCAAAAATTGATATGATTCGTGAAATATCACGCGAATTAGATATGCCAGTGGCCGTATTGGTTGATTTGCAGGGGCCAAAACATCGTATTGGTAATTTTGAAACTGAAGATAAATACCCAATCGAACCGGGACAAAAATTTGTTTTTGATACAGATCCAACACCAGGTAATTCGCAACGTGTTCAGTTGCCAGATGCCGATGTTATTAAATCTTTGGCTGCTGGTGACAGAATTTTGTTAAATGATGGTAAAATTGAAATGCGTGTTGATGCAGTTTCTGCCAACAGTATAGAGGCAACCGTTATTCGTGGAACAGAAATTTGGTCGCGTCGTGGTTTTAATTTACCGGATACAGAGGTTGCAACGTCTGTTTTGACCGCCAAAGATCGTATTGATTTGGATTATGCGATTACAAAAAATCCTGATTTCGTTGCAATTTCTTTTGTGCAAAAACCAGAAGATGTTATCGAAGTCCGTGAATTTATCAAAGCACGTACATCACGTCAGATAAAAATAATTGCAAAAATTGAACGTCCAAATGCAGTTGAACGCATTTCTGAAATTATCGCTGTTGCAGATGGTATTATGGTTGCACGTGGTGATTTGGCAGTGGAAGTTCCGTTTGAAAAAGTTCCGGCAATTACACGTAAAATTGTTCGTGAATGTCGTGCGATGAATAAGCCAGTGATTATTGCAACACAAATGTTGGGATCTATGGTTAACAGTGATTTCCCAACACGTGCGGAGATATCTGACGTTGCAACCGCAGCATATTTACGTGCCGATTCAACAATGACATCCGAAGAAACAACAATCAGCAATAATCCGGCGTTTGTTGCAGAAACAATGGCCAAAATTTTGGCGTATTCTGATACAGATGTGGTTGAAAATGAATGTGATGAGGGGTGTGTAATGGATGATACAATTGAAAATGATTGGTCATACAGTGTCGCCAATATTGCACAGTTAAATAATGCGTCTGCGATTGTTGTTTTTGCATCTGATTGTGATGCGGTAATGCAAATTTCTTGCCGTCGTCCGGATATGCCAATAATTGCGGTTTGCCGTGAACAGTTGATATCCAGTCAATTGTGTATATCACGTGGTGTTATGCCTGTTTTAAATGCAGAAATGTTTGATAAACGTGATGCATTTGCTGTTGCACATCATTGTGGTATAGAAGAAGGTAAAATAGTCGTAGTTGATGGTGATGAAATCAATTTGCGTACAGTCAAATAATAACAACATGTTATTGTAGGTAAAAAACATCCCCGATTCGGGGGTGTTTTTGTTTGTTGTTGACCAATTGGGGCATTTTCTTGTAAAATGGTTACAAAACATGAAATATGCAAATGTAATATTTTTATTATTTGTGATGGGGATAAATTCTGCATTTGGGACCCAGTATAGGGCTGCATTGGTTGCGGATATGAATACAGGCCAGGTTTTGTACAAAGAAAATGCCGATATGGCAAATTACCCGGCTTCGTTAACCAAAATTATGACGGTGTATTTGACATTTGATGCCCTGGAACATGGACGTTTACATTTAGATGATTATTTAATAGTTTCTAATTTTGCAACGCAGGCGGAACCCGTTAAATTGGGGCTAAGTGCCGGCAGTAAAATTCGGGTTGAAGATGCAATTAAAGCGTTGACTGTAATGAGTGCGAATGATGTTGCACGTGTTTTAGCGGAAAATTTAAAGGGTGGTAAAGAAGGAAATTTTGCGGATTTGATGACACGGGTTGCAAATGAAATTGGATTGAAAAATACAAATTTTGAAAATTCATCTGGTTTACCAAACGATGATCATTTGTCGACAGCACGTGATATTGCCTTGTTATCTATGGCTGTATATAAACATTTTCCACAATATTGGAAATATTTTGGTATTAAAACATGGACCTATAACGGAAAAACATATACAAATGGTAATCGTTTGCTGGGGGGATATCCCGGATGTGATGGTATGAAAACGGGGTATACAAATAAATCGCGTTATTCGTTGGTTGCAACCGCAGAACGTGGGGGTGAACACTTGATGGCGGTTATTTTGGGGGCACAAAATAAAGATGTACGGGCGTCTGTTGCAACAAATTTGTTAAATCGGGGGTTTGCTATTAAGGGGATAGATGTGACATCTAATTATACTGTGGCACAATCGACGACATATTCTTCGGAAAATGCCTCAACAATATCTGCGGCATATACGGCAGCAACAACCGGGGAAAATAAAATTAAAAATCAGGTATATTCGGGTGAAGTGGGAAGTATTGGAATACAATTTGGGGCGTTTAGTTCCCGTGATGCTGCAAATATTCAGATATCCAATGTTAAAAATAAATTGGGAATAAATGCAAAAATAGAAATTGCCCCAAATGGGATGTATAGGGTACGTATCGGTGGTTTGTCAGAGTATGCGGCCCAGAATCTTAAAACACGTGCGGATGCCAATGGTATAGATTGTTTTGTTTTTCATTAAATCTTGTTTATTATGGTTATAAAAGATGAATCCAAAAATTGATAAATTAATTAAACAATTTGCTAAATTGCCTCGTTTGGGATCACGTGCGGCCAGTCGCATAGTTTTGTCGTTGTTACAGGATAAAACAGGGCGTGCGACGTCGTTGGCAACCGCATTGTTGGATGCGGCTGAAACAATTAAACAATGCCCAAATTGTGGGGTGTTAACAGATTCTGAAATGGGGCAGTGTGAATTTTGTCGGGATGCGGGACGGGCAAACGGTTTTTTATGTATTGTTCGTGATTTGGCAGATGTTTGGACGTTGGAAAAGTCTGCTGTATTCCATGGCAGATATCATATTTTGTGTGGTTTGTTATCTGGAACAAATGGTACGACACCGGATGATTTAAATATAAATGGTTTGTCGGAACGTATCAAAAATGAAAACATTTCTGAAATTATTTTTGCATTACCAAATACGGTTGAAGGAAAAATAACGCAACATTATGTTATGTCAGTAATTGGTGAAACGGATGTGGTTTTTTCTGAATTGGCATCAGGTGTACCATTGGGGGGGGATTTGGATTATTTGGATGATGGAACATTAAGTTTGGCGTTTGGGGGGCGAAAAACATTATGATAGATGCGATTACTTCGTTGCCGCCCGTATCTGAAATGATGCGTGAATGTGGGTTAGAACCCAAAAAACAATTTGGTCAGAATTTTTTGTTTGATTTGAATTTGACGGGCCGTATTGCTCGCAGTGTTCCAGATATAGACACAACAACTGTTATAGAGGTTGGACCAGGCCCCGCTGGATTAACGCGTGCGATTTTAATGGCTGGTGCACGACGATTGGTTGCGATTGAAAAAGATACAACAACCAAACCGATTTTATCGAATGTTATAAATGCCGCAGCTGGGCGGTTGGCGGTTATTTATGATGATGCGTTGCGTGTTGATTGTAATTTATTAGCCCCCGAAGGGTACGCAATATGTGCAAATTTACCATATAATGTTGGAACGGAATTATTTACACGTTGGTTGATTGCGATGGCCAAGGGGGCCAAAATAAAATCAATGACATTAATGTTCCAGCGTGAGGTTGCACGTCGTATAGTTGCGCGTGTCGGTGATTCAGAGTACGGACGATTGGCGGTGTTAACGTCGTTAATTGCAGATGCACGTATTTTATTTGATGTGCCAAATACCGCATTTGTTCCACGGCCAAAGGTTCAATCAGCGGTTGTGCAAGTTATTCCAAATGCCGAAAAAATTAAGGCGTTGGGTGATGTGTCACGAATAGAGAGATTAACCGCACAGTTGTTTGGCCATCGACGTAAGATGATTCGTGGTATCTTGCCCGGGGTCGATTGGGGGCAATTTGGTTTAACTGGAACCGAACGTGCAGAAGAATTGGTACCAGAAATATTTTCAAAAATTGCTAATTTTTTGTGATATAATATCCGTAACAGGATAGGGAGAGAGAATATATGTCACTGTCGATATTGCTATTTTTAGCCATTGTTTTTGTGCTGGTTTTTGCGTTACGTGTTGCACGTATCGGGACGTTGGTTGCGTTTTTAATTGCGGGTGTTTTATCTGGTCCATATATTTTGGATTTGTTTCAATTGACTGAAACTTGGAATTTTTTAGGCGAATTGGGAATTTTATTTTTATGGTTTAATTTGGGGTTAGAAATCAATATGCAACGTTTGTGGGAAATGCGTCGAACAATATTTGGCTTCGGTATCGCTCAGGTGATGATGGTGGCGGTAATGTTATTCCCTGTATTATTTGGTATAACCAGTTGGTCTGTGATGGTGTGTGTAATGGTTGCATTAATGTTGGCTATGTCCAGTACATCAGAAGATTTACAATTATTGGCGGATAGAAATCAGGTTAATACGGATATGGGGCGACAAACGTTTTCTATATTATTGTTCCAAGATTTATTATCAATTCCATTGTTGGCAATGTTACCGGTGTTTGCCGGTAAAACATTCAGTTTCGGGGCGTCTGTTATTGATATTGTTGTATCATCAGTAATGCTGGTATTGGTTGCTGCGGTTGTTGGACGTTTCGTTTTAAATCCATTGATGTGTCAGGTGTCAAAATTAAAATCCAAAGAGGCCTTTTTATTGGTGACAATGTTACATATTGTATTTTGGGCGGTGATGATTACTTTGTTGGGACTGCCGGCGGGTTTGGGGGCATTTTTGGCGGGAATGTTGATGTCGGAAACGATTTATAGACATCAAATTGTTGCCGAAATCAGTCCGTATGCGATGTTGTTTTTAGCATTCTTTTTCATTTCATTGGGGATGGGGTTAAATTTGCCGTTGTTGTTGTCCCGTTGGTATATGATATTGGCTGGTGTTATAGGTTTGGTGGCTATAAAATTTTGGGCAATATTTATTGTTGCACGTGTTCGTCATGTGTCTGTTAATGATGCCATGAAAATAGCGTTGATTTTGTCGCAGGGTGGGGAATTTGGATTATTGATGATACAAACCATGCGTTCATCTGGAATCGATGCGTTATCACATTCACATCAAGAAATTTTGACTGCTATTATCATATTATCAATAATGGTAACACCGTTGTTATTGGCAATTTATGACAGATTGCAACGGACGGGAAAATTATTAACTCAGGCGGCCTCTCAGTCAAAAAATATGCGTGGGGCAGATGCACCATCGGTTGTTATATGTGGTTTTGGTCGTGTTGGGCAAATTATTGCAAAAATGTTAACACAGCATAATATTTCCTATGTTGCAATTGATTTAAATGTTGATTCTGTGATGATGGGAATCGAACATGGTGATAATGTTGTATATGGAAATTGTAAAAATGCGGATGTGTTGCGTGAAATGGGATTGTCACGTAATACGCGTGCGGTTGTAGTTGCATTGGATAATACAGCAGAATCACAGAATGTTGTTCATACAGTTCGTGGTATTGCACCGCGTGTGAAAATTTTTGCCCGTGCCCGTAATTTGGCTGAATCGCGTGTGTTGGTGAAAGATGGTGCATCACAGGCATTACCGGAAACAATCGAAACATCATTTGTATTGGGATATAATGTTTTGGGAATGTTGGGAATATCAGAAAAACAAATAAACGAAACGTTGGATTTATTGCGAACGGATAATTATTCAATGTTGGATTCGGATACATCTGATAAATAATTTGTTTTTTAAAAATTGGCATTAAAACGCACATTGTTCAGATGTGCGTTTTGTGTTTGATTTTGTATCGTCACGTGGTATATTTTACCATATGGTTCAAAGGAAAATTGTGATGAAAAAAAAATTGGTAAAAAGTATTGGCATTGTGTTTGCCGTTGTTTGTGCAGATATTTTGACCAAGGGCATATTGTTGTATATGGTATCGAATCGTATCCCCGTGGTGGCGTCTGCGTGGGAACTTGTTCCGTATCCATATTTTATAACGCATGTAACAAACTTTTTTAATGTGGTATTTACATGGAATCCAGGAACGGCGTTTTCGTTGTTTCGTGGTGTTGGTGAAATTGCACCATGGTTTATTGTGGGGTTAACGGCGTTTGTTATTGGATATTTGGGGCATTATATGTTTATGCGTGCTGATAAAAATGAATATGCGTCATTGGCGTTAATTTGTGGTGGGGCACTGGGAAATTTAATTGATCGAATTCGTTTCGGTGCGGTCATAGATTTTTTGGATTTTCACATTGGTGGATGGCATTATCCATCATTTAATGTGGCAGATATTTGTATTTGTATTGGGGTTGGGTTGTATGCTTTGAATTGGTATCTGTCATATCGTCGTAATACAAAATAATTGGGGGTAAAAATATGGTTCAATTTTTAAATAATCGGAATTCTGGTTTTGCACAATGGAATGCGAATCGTGATTCAGAAAATAAGGGTAAAAAATTTCAATTTAAATCATTTTTTTTGTGGACTGGGGTGTTTGTTGCACTGTTGTACATATTTGGTGGTTTTGATAGAAAAATAAACGTTGACGACAGTACAAATGTTGGTTTAGATGAGGTTGGTGTTTTGCCCCCTGTGTACGAATTTGAATCTGATAAAATATCTGTTGATATTCGTGGGTTGCGAATTTCCAATATAAAATTAAATGATTTTTTTGCAAATGATTCAGCGGTTACTTTATTAGATTGTGATAAATGTTATGTTGAATTTGGCTTTCAGGCAACGGGTACAGTTGCCCCAACAGTAAACACGGTGTGGAATCGTGATGAAAATGTATACGTTTGGCGTAATACAGATGGGGTTTCATTTCATCGCGATTTTGTTGCGGATGGTAATGTTATAACAGTTACTGATACCATAAATAATGCAACAAAACATGATATATCTGTTGCACCGTTTGTTCGTATTGCACGTAATGGACAAAATAAATCGGCTGGTGTTGATACGGGGTTAATTGCGTATGTTAATTCAGATATTGAAAACGTTGATTGGACTGATTTG